>JAUIBM010000114.1 GCA_030428345.1 Alphaproteobacteria bacterium
AGCTGATGTGCAAGCGTTCCTTGCGTCGTGAGGCCTTCGGCAAGAAGCTTGCCGAGCTCGGGGCCAATTACGACATCATCGCCAATTGCCGCATGGAGATCGAAATGGCCCGCCTGCTTTGCCTCAAAGCGGCCTGGATGATGGATCAGGGCGATGCGCGCGCCGCCGCGCCCTGGATTTCCCAGATCAAGGTCGCCGCGCCGCAGGTGGCGCTCAAGGTGATCGACGAGGCGGTGCAGATGCACGGCGCGGCTGGCATCAGCCAGGATTTCTCGCTCGCCCGTGCTTGGCAGCACGCCCGCACGCTGCGTCTGGCCGACGGCCCCGACGCGGTGCATCGCCGCCAGGTCGCGCGGTGGGAACTCAAGCAATACACCCAGGAACGCGTCTGAACCCGCCGGTCGCCGGCCAACAAGGATCCGCGAACATGACTCTACCCAGGACGATGAAAGCGCTCGCGCTGCGCGATGGCGGATTTTCCGGTACGGCCGAAGGACCGGCCCTCAAGGCCCTGGAGCCCTACCTGGAGCTGGCGGACCTGCCGCTGCCCGTTCCCGGACCGGGCCAGGTGCTGGTCCGGGTTGGCCTTGCCAATGTGAATCCCTCCGATCTCCACTTCATCAAGGGCGAATATGGCCTGCCGCGCGTCAAGGGAGCGCCGGCGGGTTTCGAGGGAATGGGCGTGGTCGCGGCTGCGGGAGAGGGCGCGGAAGGCCTCATGGGCAAGCGGGTCGCCTTTGTCGCCGGGTCCTCCGGTGCGTGGGCGCAATACGCCATCGCCGAGGCGCGCTCCTGCGTCCCGGTGCCCGATGCGATCCGCGAGGAGGACGCGGCAGCGCTGTTCGTCAACCCGCTCACCGCGATCGCCATGCTCGAGGAAGTGAGGAAGACGGGCGCGGAAACCTTCTTCATGACGGCGGCGGCCAGCCAGCTTTGCAAGCTGATCGCCGGTCTCGCCAAGGACGAGGGCTTCTCGGCAATCGCCATCGTGCGGCGGGCCGAGCATGTCGAGGTGCTGAAGCGCCATGGCTCGGCCGAGGTGCTCGACAGCTCCGCTCCGGAGTTCAAGGAAGCCGCCGCGCGCGTGATCAAGGAGCGCAAGCCGCGGGTCCTGCTCGACGCGGTCGCCGACCAGATCGCCAGCGATCTGTTCTTCGCCATGCCCTCGCGATCGCGGTGGGTGATCTATGGCAAACTCTCGCCGGTCAGCCCGGTCCTGACCCAGGCGGGCCAGTTCATCTTCATGGACAAGCACATCGAGGGATTCTGGCTGTCGAAATGGCTGACCCATTCGGCTCCGGGCGATGTTGCGGCCGCCGGCGCCAAGGTGCTGCAGCGATTCGCATCCGGTGCCTGGCGCACCGATGTCGCGCAGGTGCTTTCCCTGGAGGAGGCTTTCGGGCAAATGCCCGCCGCACTGGCGCAGGCCAATCACGGCAAGGTCATGCTCCGCCCTTAAGCGGTGGGCCCGGAGAATTGCCGGGCGCGGAATTCCTGGGCGCAATGGCGCGAAAGCCGCTCTTTAATCGCGTGCTTCCATGGCCTATGTGTAGGAACTTGAGAATCCCGTTCGCCCTGCCGGTATGCGGCCGGGCGCCAGCCAGTACAATGAGGCACGCATGAAAGATCCGATCGAGACCGCAATGAATCTCGTTCCCATGGTGGTGGAGCAGACCAATCGCGGCGAGCGCGCATATGACATTTTCTCGCGTCTGCTCAAGGAGCGGGTCATCTTCATCACCGGGCCGATCGAAGATGGCATGGCGATGCTGGTCACCGCGCAGCTGCTCTTCCTGGAAGCCGAAAATCCCAAGAAGGAAATCAACCTTTACATCAACTCGCCGGGCGGCATCGTCACATCCGGCATGTCGATCTACGACACCATGCAGTTCATCCGGCCGCCGGTCAGCACGCTGTGCCTGGGGCAGGCGGCTTCCATGGGCTCGCTGCTTATGTGCGCCGGCGACAAGGACATGCGCTTTGCCCTGCCCAATGCGCGGATCATGGTGCATCAGCCTTCCGGCGGATTCTCCGGCCAGGCCTCGGACATCGAGCGCCATGCGCAGGACATCATCAAGCTGAAGCGCCGGCTGAACGAGATCTATGTCAAGCACACCGGCCAGTCTCTGGAGACGGTGGAGCGCACGCTGGATCGCGATCACTTCATGACGGCGGAGGAGGCCCGCGACTGGGGCCTGATAGACCGCGTCATCGAGAAGCGCGAAGTCCTGGAATCCTGATCCATCCGCAGGAACGCCGTGTTGCGCGCTGAACGACAGCGCGGAGCCCGGCTGATTCGGTTTTTCCACAGCCATGCGGCCGGCAGTTTGCCGGTGACGAGATTGTGACATTGCCGCCACATAGGTGCGGCAGTGTTAAGCCTATCGTCATCAATCGAGCCATAGATTCAGCGCTCTCCGGGCTAAGGGCTTGCGAATGCGGGTTCCCGGTGATTGATTTGGCTGTAATACTGCCCCAATTACGGGGTTTGAACGGTGAAGAAAGCGCCTGCGCCGCGACCAAGAGGCAGGCTTTCCTTCCGCTAAAAGGTGCGGCGTGATGCGGGCGCCGGAGGCGGCGACTAACCCGGGGCGAGCCCGGCGAGGGTTTTGAATGAGCAAGATATCGAGCGGCGGCGAATCCAAGAACACGCTTTACTGTTCCTTCTGCGGCAAGAGCCAGCACGAGGTACGCAAGCTGATTGCGGGTCCGACAGTTTTCATCCGCGAGGAGAACAAGTCCTCGATGGTGAAGTCCGGCGACGGCATTCCCACGCCCCAGGAAATCCTGGACGTGCTGGATGACTATGTCATCGGCCAGCCGCACGCCAAGCGCGTGCTTTCCGTGGCGGTGCACAATCACTACAAGCGCCTCGCCCATTCCTCCAAGAGCAATGATGTCGAGCTGGCCAAGTCCAACATCATGCTGATCGGACCGACCGGCTGCGGAAAGACGCTGCTCGCGCAGACGCTTGCGCGCATTCTGGACGTCCCGTTCACCATGGCGGACGCGACAACGCTTACGGAAGCCGGTTATGTCGGCGAGGATGTCGAGAACATCATCCTGAAGCTGCTGCAATCGGCTGAATACAATGTCGAGCGGGCGCAGCGCGGCATCGTCTATATCGACGAGGTCGACAAGATTTCGCGCAAGTCGGACAACCCGTCGATCACCCGGGACGTTTCGGGCGAGGGCGTGCAGCAGGCGCTTCTGAAGATCATGGAAGGCACGGTCGCTTCCGTTCCTCCCCAGGGCGGACGCAAGCATCCCCAGCAGGAATTCCTGCAGGTCGACACCACCAACATCCTGTTCATCTGCGGCGGTGCGTTTGCCGGCCTCGACAAGATCATTTCCGAGCGGGGCCGCAAGACGTCGATCGGCTTTGCCGCCAATGTCGCCTCCCCGGAGGATCGGCGCTCGGGCGAGATTTTCCGCGAGGTGGAGCCTGAGGATCTTCTGCGCTTCGGGCTGATCCCGGAATTCATCGGGCGCGTGCCGGTTCTGGCCACGCTCGAGGATCTGGACGAGGAAGCCCTGGTGCAGATTCTGTCCGAGCCAAAGAATGCGCTGGTCAAGCAGTACCAGCGCTTGTTCGAGATGGAGAATGTCGAGCTCACGCTGCATGAGGACGCGCTGAAGGCGATCGCCAGGCGCGCCATCGAGCGCAAGACCGGCGCTCGCGGCCTGCGTTCGATCATGGAGGCGATCCTGCTCGACACCATGTTCGACCTGCCCTCGCTCGACGGGGTGCAGGAAGTTGTCATTTCGGAAGATGTCGTGGCCGCCAAGGCGCGCCCGCTCTACATCTATTCCGACAGCAAGGCGGAAAAGGGCGTAAGCGCCTGACGACCCGCCTTCGGGCCTGGAAGGATCGGCTTCCGGCCCGTGCGGGCCGGGAGTTCGGCGCGAGCGGATCAGGAGGTGTCTTGTATCTTGCACGCAGCGCGCACTTGAACCGCGGCTCGGCGCATCCCAAATAGCAATGCGATGATCCTGCCCAAACGCTCGGCGATTTCTACGCCGCGTTTTTTCCGAAAAGAGCGCATTGTCCATGCGTCCGGGGCCAGATGGTCCGGCGGAAATACGTCCATGCCGCTTGTATGGGGCATGTATGCGAGTACCGGGTTTCAACCCGGCGGGCAGGCGATACAATAGGGATTCGGCGACGGGTCCTCCCGACCGTCGCATAAGGACGAGGTGCTTCGATGAGCAAGACCGAGACTTCCATTGGATTGGCAGGCGGAGAAGTGTTCCCGCTGCTGCCGCTGCGCGACATTGTCGTGTTCCCCCACATGATCGTGCCGTTGTTCGTTGGCAGGGAGAAATCCATCGCCGCCCTTGAGGAGGTGATGAATTCCGACCGGCAGATCCTGTTGTTCACCCAGAAGAATGCCGGCGATGATGATCCATCGCCCGAGGCGCTGTACGACACGGGAACGCTGGCTTCCGTGCTGCAATTGCTGAAGCTGCCCGACGGCACCGTCAAGGTGCTGGTAGAGGGCGTATCGCGCGCTCGCGTTCTGGAGTTCACCAACCGCACCGAATTCTACGAGGCGCGCGCCGACGTCGTTTCCGACAGCGATGACGACCCGCTCGAGGTCGAGGCGCTTGCGCGTTCCGTCGTCTCGGAATTCGAGAACTATGTGAAGCTGAACAAGAAGGTTTCGCCCGAGGTCGTCAGCGCCGTGACGCAGATCGACGACTATTCCAAGCTGGCTGACACGATCGCCCAGCATCTGGCCATCAAGATCGGCGAGAAGCAGAAGATACTCGGCATCTTTTCGGTGCGCGAGCGTCTTGAGCACGCGCTCGGCCTGATGGAAAGCGAGATATCCGTTCTGCAGGTGGAGAAGCGCATCCGCAGCCGCGTCAAGCGGCAGATGGAGAAGACGCAGCGCGAATACTACCTCAACGAGCAGATGAAGGCGATCCAGAAGGAACTGGGCGACGAGGAAGGCCGCGACGAGCTCGGCGAACTCGAGCAGCGCATCTCCAAGGTCAAGCTTTCCAAGGAAGCGCGCGAGAAAGCCATGGGCGAGCTGAAGAAGCTCAAGCAGATGAGCCCGATGTCCGCCGAGGCGACGGTCGTGCGCAACTATCTCGACTGGCTGCTGGGCATTCCCTGGGGTCGGCGTTCCGCGATCAAGACCGATATCAAGCGCGCCGAGCAGATTCTCGAAGAGGATCATTACGGGCTTGGCAAGGTGAAGGAGCGCATCGTCGAGTACCTGGCGGTCCAGACCAGATCCAAGCAGATCAAGGGCCCGATCCTGTGCCTTGTCGGACCTCCGGGCGTCGGCAAGACCTCGCTCGCCAAGTCCATCGCCAAGGCCACGGGACGCGAATATGTCCGCATGGCGCTCGGCGGGGTGCGCGATGAGGCCGAGATCCGCGGCCATCGCCGGACCTATATCGGCTCCATGCCGGGCAAGGTCATCCAGTCGATGAAGAAGGCCAAGAAGATCAATCCGCTCTTCCTGCTCGACGAGATCGACAAGATGGGCATGGATTTCCGCGGCGATCCGTCATCGGCATTGCTGGAGGTGCTGGATCCGGAACAGAACCATACCTTCAACGACCACTACCTGGAGGTGGATTACGATCTGTCCAACGTGATGTTCGTCACCACGGCCAACACGCTGAACATTCCCGGCCCGCTGATGGACCGCATGGAGATCATTCGCATCGCCGGCTATACCGAGGATGAGAAGGTCGAGATCGCCATTCGGCACCTCCTGCCCAAGGCGGTTCGTGATCACGCCCTGACCGCGAAGGAATTCAAGGTCGCGGACGCGGCGATCCGCACGATCATCCAGCGCTATACCCGCGAGGCCGGCGTCAGAAACCTTGAGCGCGAGTTGCAGAAGCTCGCCCGCAAGGCGGTCACCGAGATCCTCAAGGGCGATCGCAAGACGGTCGAGGTCGACGCCGACAACATCGAGACCTATCTGGGCGTTCCCAAGTTCCGTTACGGGATCGCCGAGAAGGAGGATCAGCTCGGAGCGGTCACCGGACTGGCCTGGACAGAAGTTGGCGGCGAATTGCTGACGATCGAAGGCGTGTCCATGCCCGGCAAGGGCCGCATGACGGTCACCGGCAATCTGAAGGACGTGATGAAGGAATCGATCTCCGCGGCGGCGTCCTATGTCCGCAGCAGGGCCATCGATTTCGGGATCGAGCCCCCCAGGTTCGATCGCACCGACATCCACGTCCACGTTCCCGAGGGGGCGACCCCGAAGGACGGCCCGTCGGCCGGCATCGCCATGGCGACGGCCATCGTCTCGGTCATGACCGGAATTCCGGTCCGAGCCGATGTTGCGATGACCGGCGAGGTGACCTTGCGCGGCCGTGTGCTGCCGATCGGCGGATTGAAGGAGAAACTGCTGGCTGCATTGCGCGGCGGCCTGACCAAGGTGCTCATCCCCGAGGAGAACGCCAAGGATCTGGCCGACATACCCGACAATGTGAAGAACGAGATGGAGATCGTTCCGGTTTCCCGCATGGATGAGGTTCTCGCTCATGCGCTGGTCCGCCTGCCCGAGGCGATCGAGTGGACGGAAGCTGACCAGGAACGCGCCCGCAAGGCGGCTCTGCCGGCCGCGGCCGAGGGCGATCCGGCGATCACCGCGCATTAAGGCGCGCCAACATCAAACATCCCGGGAGGCCTCGCCTCCCGGGATTTTCTTATATTTTTCACCCGACATCGAATCAGACAGCACGCTGGAAATGATGGTGACGTTCGCGCTCCGGGCTTGGCTCGCAACGCCTTCGGCGTCGCCGATGCCGCAGATAGTTGCGTGTTCGCGCGGGACAGCACAAGGATTGTGTGCGAAAACCGCGGGCTTGAAGGTTTGAATGTTGATATTCCGCAGAAGGGGGTTGACCATCCGTCAGATGGGGCTTTTCTGCATCACCCGAAACTACCTGGAAGGAAACTAGCATGAACAAGAACGAACTCGTCGCGGCCGTCGCAGACAAGGCTGATCTCACCAAGGCCCAGGCGAGCGACGCTGTAGAGGCGGCGCTGGAGATCATCACCTCCGCGCTGAAGTCCGGTGACGAGGTGCGGCTGCTCGGCTTCGGCAACTTCGTCGTCGTCGACCGCAAGGCCACCACGGCGCGCAATCCGCAGACCGGTGCGACCGTGGACGTCCCTGCGTCCAAGGCCCCGAAGTTCAAGCCCGGCAAGGCCCTCAAGGACGCCGTACCCGGCCTGCACCTGATGCTCGCGGGCGACCCCGGTGACAAGGCCGACGCCTTCACCCAAGCCGGCATGGACGGATTCATCTCCATCAAGTCCAACAACTACGAGACCAACGCCGCCCTCCTCAAAAAGCTCGGCGTCCTGTAAATGCAGATAACGTATCCCAAAATACAATCTGAAATCTAACATCTAAAATTTGAAATCCATGAACGATATCGACTTCACCACCTTGCCCTATGAAGCGCCCAAGGCCAGTGAGACCCGCGAGGAATGGGCCGCGCGCGTCAAAGACGAGACGGGCATGTCGCCCGACGAACTGGCCACGAACACGATGGAGCAGATCGAGCTCAAGCCACTGTATCAGTCCAGTGATACAGAAGGGATGGAGCACCTCGGCTACACCGCGGGCATCGCCCCCTACCTGCGCGGGCCTTACGCGACCATGTACGTCTTCCGCCCCTGGACCGTGCGCCAATACGCCGGCTTCTCCACTGCGGAGGAATCCAACGCCTTCTACCGCCGCAACATCGCAGCCGGCCAGCAGGGGCTGTCCGTTGCCTTCGACCTCGCCACGCACCGCGGCTACGACAGCGACAACCCACGCGTCGTCGGGGACGTCGGCAAGGCCGGTGTGGCCATCGACTCCGTCGAGGACATGAAGGTGCTCTTTGACAACA
>JAUIBM010000115.1 GCA_030428345.1 Alphaproteobacteria bacterium
TCGCCTCGGCCGCGGCGTAGGGGTCGTCATCGGGCGGCAGCGCGGGCGGCACCGGGTGGCCGTCGACCCGCGGCGTCACGCGGATCCACGCCGACACCGTCTCGGGCTCGAACCCGCCGACCGGGCCCGGCGCGACGTCGAGCCACGCGTAGAGGACCGGCGCGCTCTGCGGGATGAGCCTGTCGCCGAGGAGCCCCGCCATCGCCTCGGCGAGCGGAGCGACCAGCAATGTTGCAGCAGGGCCATTCTGGGCGGTCACCAGCGCGATCCGGTTCGTCACCCGCGCATAGGCGTCAGCCATCGCGCCGCCCGCATTCTCCGTTCGGTAGACCGCCTGCGTGATGCCGTGAGCGGGAGCGACCAGATGAAAGAGCGAGGGAATGCTCTGGCCGAAAGCCACCGTGACGCCGTGCCGCGCAAATGCCCGCGCGAACAGGACGGCCCCAGAGAGCACGTTACCCGAGATAGCCCGGTGCAGGCCTGTCGTGACATTCTGGGCGACCAGCATGAACGCCTCCTAGTCTGCGCGACCGTAGCTTTGCCGGCTCGCGGCCAGATCCTTCTCCCAAAGCTCCGCCGTGAGCTTCGCGCCGCCTTCATTGCTGTCGAGCCGGCGAAGGCCGATGGGATCGATGATCTCGCGGATAACGTGGAGTTCCTCCTCTGTCGGGGTCGCGGTGATCGCAACATCGGGGCCAGGATCGGGCAGTTCGAAACCCGTCCTCTCCTGAACCGTGGCAAAATCGACCCCGGGATGGAGCGAAACCACCCGCATGGTTCCCTCGGCGCCGTTGAAATCGAAGACGCCGAGATCCGAAACCACGACGCCCGGCGCCGCGTGCCGCGCGGTCTGAACGCCAAGCTCCGGACTGCGCCCGAAGCCGCAGACGAAATCGACCTTTTCGACGAAGGCCTTCGCGGTATGGTTGCGAATGTGGAAGTTCAGCTTCTCGCAGCCCCACAGATCGTCGGGAATGCCACGGGCGCCAATCAACTGGGCCCTGGGCTTCGACCAGTCGCCAATGACCGAGATGTTGGATGCGCCCGTGCGGTCGATCTGAACCGATCCGATCCAGATCTGCAGCTTCTGCTGGGCGATCATGCGGAACATCTGTTCCCAGTCGAGCGACATTTTCGCGGTGCTGTCGAGCGTCCATTCATCAGCCAGCGATTTGGCGTGAACGTCCGGGTCGGCGGCCGCGCGCGAGGATGTCGTCAGGAACAGATCCGGCACGTACAGCTTCTTCGCAAGGCGCGCCGACAGATCGGAAAGGATGGTTGCGCCGACGCCAAGACGTCCGCCGCGATATTCCTTCGCCATACGGGCGATGAGGAGTTCTTCAAGGGTGTAGTCTGACCGTTTCATCAGGCGCTCGCTATGTGCTGGGAGAGCCACGACCTGTCGGTCGCGTTTTTCTGGTAGTCCATCAATTGCGGAAGGTCGAAGCGGTAATCGGGGAACACCGCCGAGAAGCCGCCGCCGCGCGGAGCTTCCACGACATGATCCACCCAGAGACGCGACACGAAGGTTGATCGCGCCCGCCTCTCGCCGGGAATGGCGTCGACGATGCGCTCGGCGGTCAGGATGACGCGCGAGGCGGCCTGCACGAGCAGCATGTCGGCGAAGGCGTCGCTGTGGATCAGCGCATTTCCCGCCTCGTCTGCCTCGTTGACATGAATGATGGCGACATCGGGGGCAAGCGGGGGAACGGCCAGAAGCTGTTCTCCGCTGAGTGGGCATGCAAACTACCTGAACGGGCTGGTCGGGGTGTCGACGATGTCTGTCCCAAGACCGAAGCGCGAGGGCAGAAACGGCAGCCGTTTTGCCGCCGCCTCGTAGGCGGTCATCATCAGGCCTTCGGAATATTCAACGATCTCAAGTTCGCCGCGCTGCCGCGCCGCGCGAAAATTCGGAGCAAGTCCGAAGGAGTCGAAGCCGACAAACGCGAAATGCAGCCGACGGACCTTGCCCATGCCGATCAGCAGATCGACTTCCGGCCCGCCCAGGAATGACGCGACCTCCAGGTCGGAAAGCTTGGAGCGCGCTATCGCGGCGGCGGCGGCCACCGGCTTGCGCTGGATGCCGCCGCCGCCGAATGCGATGAGATCGTCCTTGCGGATCGACGAGACCAGCTCGTCCATTGCGATCCTCTTGCTTGTCTGCATGGTCGTCGTCACTTTCTCAAATCCAGTAGGCGTTTGGTCTTGTTCTGCACGCCAAGGCCCGTGTGGACGGAAAGTTCGCCGGGATCGGCGATCTCCACATCCACTCGCACGCCAAGATCGCGGTGAAGCGCCGTCTCCATGTCCGCCTGCAAGGCGACCGGATCGACAGACGGGGAATTGCGTTCGACACGAACGACGAATTTCTCCCGCAGCGACAGGCCTTCGCCTTCGTTCGAGACGACGCAGATGAACTCGCCATTGGCGCGTGGATCGCGCGACACGGCTTCCATGCAGGCAAGCGGATAGACATTGGTGCCGCGCAGCTTGACCATCTCGTCGCTGCGGCCGCGGAAGTTCGAGAGCTTCATCGTGCACAGGCCGCAACCGCATGTCTCGCGCGGCTGTGTCGCGAGCAGGTCGCGCATGTTGAACCGGATGATGGGCGGAACGCTGCGGTAGAGGCTGGTCGCGATCAGATTGCCCGTCTGGCCGTGCGGAAGAATGGCGCCGGAGGCGATATCCGCGATCTCGATATAGACCGTGTCTTCGCTGATATGCATTCCGGATTTTTCGCGGCACTCGAATGCGACGGCGCCGATCTCATGCGTTCCGTAATTGTCGTAGACCGGGGCGTTCCAGGCCTCCTCGAGTCGCTTGCGGCGCGTTCCGTCGGCGTCGGGGCCGATATGCGAAATAATCAGCCGCGTCTTCAACTGGTGCAGATCGAAGCCTATGTTCCGGGCGACTTCGGCCAGCCGGGCGAGATATTCCGCCCGCGTGAACCATGCCGTGGTGCCCCAGGCCTTGGCATATTCCAGCTGGCGTTCGCTCGACGTGACGATGCCCGATCCGGTCGTCATCGGCGTCGCCCCGATCCAGTTGAAGGCGCCGCTCAGCGTGCACCACGCCGCATTGGCCAGCGAGTTCGTATAGGTGATCTGCAGGATGTCGGACGGCCGCAGGCCCTGCGCCCAGAATGCCCTTGCGCTCTGGATGCCCTGCACCTCGAGCGCCCAGGCGTCAAACAGCGTGACGCGGGGCAGACCTGTGGTGCCGCCGCTCGTCAGGATGCGCACATGGGTATTTGCAAGGAATTCCGGCGAACCGGGCTGGTGATCGCCGAAGGGCGGCGCGCGGTCGATCGCCAGTTTCAGATCGTCGCTGGTGAAGGGGGGTATCTTCTCGATATCGTCGAGAGAACGGATGTCGCCCGGCTCCAGACCTGCATCGGTCCAGCGGTCGCGGTAGAAGGGCAGCTTCCAGGCGTCGCCGACACGCTCGATGAAGCGCGCGCTTTGAAGCTGGCGCATCTCGTCCGCCGACATCCGGCCATTTGTCGTCTCGTAAAGGCCAGGGGGCGGATAGGCCTTCATCAGCCCTTCCCAGTCCACCGATTGCCAATAATACCTTGCTCTATCCACTTTACGTCTGTCTCCGCTGCCGGGTGGCCCGGCCATTTCGATCGGCAGCGGCATCCTGGTTCCGCATTGCCGTATGTTGTCGCGTCCGCCCTTGGCGGCGGCTCCGCTAGCCGGTTTCCAGCCGGCGCGCGGTGTAGATCTGGAACGGCACCACAAACAGGAGCAGCGCCGCCATCAGCATGATCGACAGGGCCGCCGTGCCCGGCAGGTCGGGAAACTGCCACATGTTCCACAGCGCCGATGCGGCGACGACATTGGTCGTCGACAGCAGCATCAGCGGGGCTGTCAGGTCCCGGGCGCTATGGGCGAATACCCAGAGCCATCCGTTGACGAATTGCGGCCAGACCAGAGGCAGCGTGACCTTGCGAAACGACGTGAACCAGCTCGCGCCGCTGACAAGTGCTGCGTCGGAAAGCTCCTTGTGTATCTGGATCAGCGCGGTGCTCATGGTACGCACGCCGAAGGCCAGGAAGATCGTGCTGTGCGTGAGCACGATGATCCAGATGGAGCCGTAGAGCGGCGTTCGCAGATAGATCAGGACGATCGCCAATACGAGCACGATCGGAGGAATGGCCATCGGCGCGAATGACATCGCGTCGAGAATCTTGCCGGCGCGGCTGCCGCTGCGCGTCGTGAACCAGCCGATCAGCGCGGACGCCACCATCACGATGGTTGCACTGGCGACGACGAGCACGACCGTGTTGAACAATGCGCGCACGAATATCGGATTGGCGATGACGCGCGAATAGACGGACAATGTCAGGCCGGGCAATGCATCGAAACTCGGCGTGACATAGGCCGTGTTGAGACTGACCCACAACAGCATCAGCAGCGGCAGCGCCATCACCGCGCAATAGGCAAAGACGAATCCGAGCGCCAGCGGCATCCACCCGCCCAGCCTGATCCGGCGGGGACGAAACGCCTTGCCGGTGACGACGCGAAACTTCTCCCCGGCGCTCGTCGCGCGCAGATAGGCCCACATCAGGCCCGTGGCGACCACCAGAAGAAGCACGCCGAACGTGGCCGCGAAGCCGTAATTGGGAAGGCCATTATCGGGCGAGGACAACAGGTATACCCGCGTCGACAGGACCGGGAAACGGGCAGTGAGGCCAATGATCAGCGGCAGGTCGAAGGTCTGGACCACCGCCATGAACATGTAGATGCCGATCGATAACAGGCCCGGAACGAGCAAGGGCAATGTGACCTTTGCGATGATCGTCCAGCCATTGCCGCCATGCACGCGCGCCGCCTGCTCAAGCTGCGGGTCCATGTTGCGCAGCAGGCCGGAGATCATGACGTAGGCGGTCGGCACCACGGCAAAGGCGGTGATGATCGTGAGCGCCCAGAAGGAATAGAGCGGAAAGATCGCACCCTTGACTTGGAAGATCGTCCTGAAGAGCACGTTGAGCGCGCCATTGCCCGGGTTGATCAACAGGATCCATCCGAAGCCGACCACCAGCGCGGGCACCGCCATCCACGAGAACATCAGGACGCGGACGATGGAACGGCCCGGCATGTTCGTGCGCTCGGTGCACCACGCCACGGCAGTGGCGATCACAACGCCGATGCACATGGAGCACAGCGCATAGATCATGGTGTTGTAGACGAGCTTCCAGGTGGAGGGACTGGAGAACAGCGCCACATAGTGTTCAAGCGTGAACCGCCAGGTTTCGAGCGGCATCGATCCGGATGGCGCAAACGAGGTGCGCACCAGGATGATCACCGGGCCGAGCACCAGCAGCCCGACAAACAGGAGCAGGACGGCTAGCGTAACCTCCTGCTGCCCGAACCGGCTCGACCTGCGGCCCGGAGCATGATGGGCGACGGCGGTCATGCGGAACGCGCCTCGCCGGCGGTTTCCTCCGGCGGAACAAATACGCAGTGATCCGCCGGCACGTGCAACAGGACCTCGTCACCCGGGGCATGCTGAACATAGGGGCTCAGCATCAGGAGAAGTCTCTGGTCCCGGCAGACGACCTCCGTCTCGACCACATCCCCCAGGAAGTTCAGCGACGCAATGCGCGCCGAAAAGCAGTTGCTGCGATCGGCAACGCCGCCTTCCGTCACGAGGCTCATCGCCTGCGGGCGGATCACCGCGACAGCCGGGTCACCCGGGCGGAAATCTCCCTGCGGCACACCGGAAATCACACCGAAATTGGTCTCGATGGCGGCGATCTCGCCGACTTCGACGATGGTTCCCGGCACCAGATTGCTGCGGCCCATGAAATCCGCCGTGAACACGCTGTTGGGCCGGAGGTAGATGTCGCGAGGCGACCCCTGCTGCACCACCACGCCGTTTCTCATCAGCATGATGCTGTCGGACATGCCAACGGCCTCTACCTGATCATGTGTGACGAAAACCGTGGTTATCCCGACCGATTTCACGAGGTTGCGGATCTCGGTCCGCATCGAATCGCGCAGCTTGGCGTCGAGATTGCTCAGCGGCTCGTCCAGCAGGAGGATCCTGGGCTGGTGCACCAGCGCCCGCGCCAGAGCGACGCGCTGTTGCTGACCGCCGGAAAGCATGGGCGCGGGCCGGTCGGACAAATGCCCGAGCTCGACCATCGCCAGAGCCTTGGCCACCTGCGTGCGCACATCCGCACGCGCCCGGCGTTTCTCCCCGTACAACAGGGGAAAGGCAACGTTCTCGAACACGGTCATGTGCGGCCA
Organism: Alphaproteobacteria bacterium; assembly: GCA_030428345.1. Lineage (GTDB taxonomy): Bacteria > Pseudomonadota > Alphaproteobacteria > Rhizobiales > Rhizobiaceae > BOKV01. The sequence goes on from JAUIBM010000115.1 coordinate 6,258, forward strand.
GATCGCATAGGATTGAAAGACCATGCCGAGGCGTCGCTTGTTTGCCGGAACGGCAATGTTCGCTTCGGAATCGAACACCGGGGCATCGCCCATCCGGATCGTTCCGCTGTCCGGCATCTCCAGTCCGGCGATGCACTGCAAAGTCGTCGTCTTTCCGCAGCCGCTGGGGCCGAGCAGGGTGAAAAACTCCCCTTCCTCCACCCTGAACGAAACGCCATTAAGCGCGTTCGTCGCCGGCCGGCCCCCCGTGCCGGGATAGGCCTTTCTCAAACCGTCAATTTGCAGCATCTGAGGTCCAAAATGCGGAATTCGAAATTACATGAAAACGCGAGGCCGGCATTGCCGAATGGCAGAAGCCGGCGCGGCGGACAGGCTGCCCGCCGCGCTGGCGCCGCTTGCCGGTTACTTGGTCATCATGTCCGCGATCTTCTTGCGGACGCCAGCGGCGCTCGCGGTGTCGGCGAGTGACGTCTCGCTGAGGATCTTTCCGCCGCCTGCCTCGACATCTGCGACCATCTTGTCGAGCGCAGAGCCTTCGCCGATACGCGGCAGCGGCTCGTACTGGTTGACGATCTTCATGCCGTCCGTCGCGAACCATGCGGCGAACAGCCGGGCCGTGTTCGGATTGGGCGCATTTTCAGGCACGTAGATATGCAGGACGCCAGTCGGGATATAGTCGGAGAACAGCTTGAACTTCAGGTTGTCGACGCGCCCGGCCTGGTGGAAGGACGAAATCCCGACAGGCGCCTGTCCGACCGAGATGGCGCGCGTCACCGCGCCCGTGCCGCGCTCCAGCACCGGCTCGTTGTCCAGAATGGCCTTCGCCATCTCCAGGGTCTTTTCCTCGCCGAGCGCGAAGGAATAATAGTCGGTCGGGTTGAGCGAGAACGCGTTGACGGCGAAGCGGCCCTTCCACTCCGGCGTCAGCAGCTCCGAATAGGTGTTGGGCACATCCTCGTCGGCGATCAGGTCCTTGTTCCACGCGATTCCGTAGACATTGTGCGCGATCAGCAGTCCCGCGCCCTTGAGATCGCCGATGACGGGGTCGACGGCCAGCTTGGCGAGATTGGGAAACTCCGCGCCAAAGGTTTCGGTCCAGGGATAGGACTTCAGGATGCCCCGGTCGAAGAGCACCGACATTTCCTGGTTCCCGCCCGCGCCGATGACGTCGACGAAGCCGGTTCCGCCACCCTGCTCGGCGATGAGCTTCGTCCCGGTCTGGACCGGGTTGGTAGCGGTCCATTCAATCTGGGTGTCGAGGCCGAACCGCTCGTTGAAGGCCTTGGCGATGGCCGCATGGGTCTCGGGCTTGCCCGGGCTGCTGACCAGCACGAACAGTTGGCCTTCCTTTTTTGCGCCGGCGACGATCTCGTCGAGCGACGCGGCCGAAGCAGGCATCGACAGGGCGACGACGGCGAGCGCCGCCGTCGAAACTGCGGTGGTGATGATGGCGCGAATTCTATTCATGGTTTCCTCCCTCAGAATAGACACGAACCCTTGCCGAACATTCCGGCACGAGTGACGTTTTATCGACTATCGCTTATTCCAGGTTCGTGTTGAACCCACCGTGCGTTTCGCCGTCCGCTTTTTGCTCCATGATGTGGAACGCCT
>JAUIBM010000662.1 GCA_030428345.1 Alphaproteobacteria bacterium
CGATCCTGTCCGCCTCTTCGGTGATCAGGCGCGTCAGCTGACGGTCTTCCTCGCCGGCCGACATGCCGAGCAATTGCGCCGCGCCGCGAATGCCCGAGAGCGGGTTCTTGATTTCATGGGCCAGCATCGCCGCCAGTCCCGAAACGGTGCGCGCCGCGCCGCGATGCGTCAGCTGGCGGTCGATCTTGTCGGCCATGGTGCGCGGCTGGAAAATCAGCACGACCGCGCCGGGCTTCTCGACGACCGGCGCCGCATAGACATCGACGGTCTTGTCCTTGCCGAGGCGGGGCTTGTATTCGTTGATCTGCGAATCGCCGACGCGCGCCTGCTCGATCAGCGTCAGGACGGGACTGCCGAACGGAACGAAATAGTCGATGTCGTGCCGCGTCATGAACGAAGCCGAGGAACGGAAGAAGGATTCCGCCGCCAGATTGGCATAGCAGACCTTTCCGTCGACCCCGACCATCAGGACCGGATGGGGAAGCGAATCGAGAACCAGAACCGACTGTTTCGCCAGGTCGTTCTCCATTTCACTCGCTTCGGATAGGGTGCTGCGCACGATCCCGGCCATCAGGCGGCCTCCGCCATGCAGCCGGGATCGCTCGCCAGAAGGCGCAGGCCGGCCAGAACGTTCGCGGGATCCTCCGCTGTCAGCATCGCCCTGCGCCGGGGCGAGGAAGGCGCGACGCCCAGCCGATCCAGATACCATGCGACATGCTTGCGCGCCTGACGGCGGCCGCTCTCGCGCCCGTAGAAGGAAAGCATCGCCTCGTAATGTTCGATTGCCGTCTCCGCGATGCTGGCGGGCGGGATATCCGCATCGTCCGATGCGATGGACCCGGCAAGCCAGGGCGCGCCATAGCTCGCCCTGCCCACCATCACCGCGTCCGCGCCGGAAAGATCGCGGGCGGTCTTCGCGTCCTCGGCGCTTGCGATGTCGCCATTGACCACGAGCGGGATATCGATCGCCTCGCGCACGGCGCGCACCGCCCGCCAGTCGGCCCGCCCGTCATAGAACTGGCACCGGGTTCGCCCGTGTATCGTGATCATCGCAATCCCTGCGTCGCGCGCCGCCGCGGCGATCTGCGGCGCGTTCAACGAGCGCTCGTCCCAACCAAGACGCATCTTCAGCGTGACCGGCACGCTGACCGCGCCGACGACCGCCTGCACGATCGAGAGCGCCAGTTCGGGATCGCGCATCAGCGCCGAGCCGGAATAGCCGGTCGTTACCCGCTTTGCCGGGCAACCCATGTTGATGTCGATGATGTCGGCGCCGTTGTCCTCGGCCATGCGGGCCGCCAGCGCCATCCAACGCGGCTCCCTGCCCGCCAGTTGCACGGCATGCGGCGCGGTGTCGGCCGAAATGGCCTTCAGCACCATCTCGTCCTCGCCGGCGAGCAGCGCTTCGCTGGCCACCATTTCACTGAACACCAGGCCCGCGCCGAACCGCCATGCGAGCCGCCTGAAACACACGTCCGTGACGCCCGACATGGGGGCGAGAAAGACACGGTTGAAAAGCCCGACGCCACCAATCATTATGGGTGCGCTGAGGCAAGCCGTCGCGTCTTCGCCTTCGTTCGTGTTCATCTTGACC
>JAUIBM010000116.1 GCA_030428345.1 Alphaproteobacteria bacterium
ATGCGCCAGAGGGTGTGTCTCTGTTCATGGTGCCCGCCAACAGCACGGGCCTTGCGGTGCAGGGCTATCCTTTGTTGGCCGGTGGGCGCGCCGCCGAGGTCACGTTAGACGCGGTGCAATTGCCGGCAACCGCCCCGAACACCGGCATGAAAGCTGCCTTGTCCTGCGGATTGGCTGCAATCGCCGCGTCCAGATCGCCCTCGAACTTGGCGATCGCCGCCTTGAAGCCGTCCATGTCTTCCCAGATCTTCGGGCTGGCGGTGGTGTCGCCGCCCTGCATGCTGTCGGCAGGGAACAGATCCGCGTAGTTGGTTATGCCCTCGCGCATGGTCTTGAACGCCGCCATGGCCGCGGCCGGATCGTAGTCGACCTCGCCCTTCACCATCTTGGCGAGCGCGCCCATGGATGCGCCGTTCTTCTGCTTCATGATGGCCTGCCGATCGGAAATCACATCGGCATGCGCCACACCCGCGAACAGCACCGCCACTGCGGAAAACGCGATCATCAACTTCTTCATTCATCCCTCCTTGGGTCACCCGCCGGAACTTCGGGCAGCGAATTAACTTACCGCCCGAACTATCGCATCGTAATGTGACATTGGCGAGCGCCAAACGGAAGCTTCGGAAGCGCGGCCGATAAACTCTTTGTCAACCGCCGCGCTCCCCTCTCAGCCAACCTGGCTGGCCGTCAGGTCAGCCGCGCGCTTCGTTGAAGCACTTCTCGACATATTCCCAGTTGATGAGGCTGTCGACGAACGCTTCCAGATATTTCGGGCGGGCGTTGCGATAGTCGATGTAGTAGGAATGCTCCCACACGTCGCAGCCCAGGATCGGCGTCGCGCCATGCACCAGCGGATTCTCGCCATTGGGCGTCTTCATGATCTCGAGCTTGCCGCCCTTCATCGCGACCCAGCACCAGCCGGATCCGAACTGGGTCTTGCCCGCTTCCATGAAATCGGTGCGGAACTTGTCATAGCCGCCCAGATCGCTGTCGAAGGCCGCCTGCAGGGAAGCCGGAAGCTTCTTGCCGCCGCCGTCCTTCTTCATCCAGTTCCAGAAGTGCAGGTGATTGTAGTGCTGCGCGGCGTTGTTGAAGAGGCCGGGGATCTTGCCATGCGATGCCTTGACGATTTCCTCGAGCGAGGAATCGGACATGCCGGCGTCGGCGGCGAGCTTGTTGCCCGTGTCGACATAGGCCTGATGGTGCTTGTCGTGATGATATTCCAGCGTCTCGGCCGACATATAGGGCGCAAGCGCGTCATAGGCGTAGGGAAGTTCGGGCAATGTGAAAGCCATTTGGGTCTCCTGAGGTTCGGGTGAGATGAATTCCGGAAAAAAGGGCCGGCGGTAAGGCGCGGCCGGAAAGCCCAACCCGTATCTACGGCGTGGACCTCGCCTAGACAATGGCCGGCACACAAGATTGTTCCTTGCGCAAGCGGCCCGGAGCGACGCTTATTTTCCTCGCAGGCGGGACCAAAGCGGGAGGAATCAGGTGCTGACCCACGAAATTTACGTCTTCGACGCCTATGGAACCTTGTTCGACGTCCATTCGGCGGTCGCGCGCCATGCGGCGCTGGTCGGTCCCGAAGCAAGGCGCGTTTCGGAAATCTGGCGGTCCAAGCAACTCGAATACAGCTGGGTGCGCTCCGCGCTGGGCCACTATCGCGATTTCTGGTCGCTGACAGAAGAAGCGCTCGATTTTGCGCTCGCCTCGGTTCCCGGCGTCACTTCCTCCGCGAAGGCCTCGCTCCTGGAAGCCTATGCCGAGCTTGACTGCTATGAGGAGGTTCCGGCCGTATTGCAGGCGCTGAAGCAGGCCGGGGCAAAGCTGGCGATCCTTTCGAACGGATCGCCGCAAATGCTGGCCAGCGCCGTCAAATCTGCCGGCATCGGATCCTTGCTCGACGACGTGTTTTCGGTCCACGAACTCAAGATCTTCAAGACGGCGCCGCAAACCTACGCGCTGGTCACCCAGGCCTATGGCGTGGACGCGACGGCCGTCTCGTTCCAGTCCTCGAACCGGTGGGATATCGCGGGGGCGACTGCATTCGGGTTCACCTGTCGCTGGATCAACCGGAGCGGCCAGCCCGAGGAATATGCCGATCTGGCGCCCGTGGAGACCCTGTCCAGCCTTTCCGGGCTGGTGGCCGCATCGCCCCGCTGACGCTGTATCCAACATCGCGCCGGCGCATGGCGGGGCGCGTTTTCAGCGATAATCGACCGCGGTTCGCGGACCCGCGGGGTGCGGGGCAATGCCCTGCCCCTCCTCGAATTCCTCATCTTCGTCATGCGCCAGGGCAACGAAGTCCTCATCGCCCCTGATGCGCGCGGACCTTCGGAAATGCGCCTCGCGCTCCTCGTCGCGGCGCGTCGACAGGATGATCGCCGCAAGCCACATGAACGGGGTGGAAACCGCGAAAGTGCGCAGCGGATAATCCAGCAGCGAATGAAGGACGATCGCGACAATCGACAGGAAACCGGCCTGGGCCAGGCCGCTTCTTCCGCCATGCCACACGATCTGCCACAGGAATATCAAGGCCAGCAGCAGGCCGGGAAGCCCGCACTCCAGAAAGAGCTCCAGAAAATCGTTATGGGCGTGATTGGCGAACACACGCACGACCGTATCCTGGGTCTGGTAGGCGGGGTATACCGCGGTAAAGGTGCCGAGGCCCGAACCGAGCAGCCAGTGATCGCCTATCGCCCGCAAGGTAGTGGCAAAGAAGACCTGCCTCAGATCCCCCTCGAGCGGATCCGAAACGCCGATCAGCCAGAGTCCGAGGGAGAGCGCCGAGAGCCCGACAAAGGCGGCGACCGCCTTGACCGCGAAACTGATCCTGTATGTCCAGAACCAGACAAGCGTCAGAATGCCGAGCACCGAAGAGATCGCCATGCCGGCCCGGGAGCCGACAGCGAACAGCATCGCCACCACGAGCATCACGAAGAGCAGGTAGAAGATCGGGCGGCGCGCGCGGTCGAGATAGAACCATCCCACCAGCGGTATCATCATGTAGATCAGCGCGGAGAAATGGTTCTCATTGGCGAAGGTTCCCGCCGTCATGACGAAGGGGAGAACGTCCTTGACGTTCGCACGCTGATCGAAGGACAGCTGGATCGCTGCCGCAATCAGATTGATCAGGAAGCCGATCAACACGAAGCGCAGCATGCGCTCCTGCTCCGCATCGCTGAAGCGGGCGATGAAGAGCGCGAAGCCGACCAGCGATATGGCGATCAGCCCCGTTTCCAGGCTGGCCTGCGGAAGCGGCGACCAGAACGCCCAGCCGGAGACCGCCACGACATTGGCCACCTGCACCGTTCTGAAGACAGGAACAAATTGAACGGCTACCAGAACGAATACGAGGACGGCCAGGATCTTGGCAGTCGGCGACAGGCGATTGGTGAACAGGTGCGGCAGTCCCATGAAAAGGGCCGGCAGCATTGCGAGCATGATGACATGATCGCTCCACAGCTGCGGTCCCGCCCCCCCTCCCAGCACCATTGCAAGCACGAGAACCAGGCCGGCGTAGCGGAAATAGATCGGACGGTTCACGACTGCCCCAACAATTCGATCCTGACGCTGTCGATCAACATTTCGCCGGCATAGCGGTTTCGCCAGCTTGCCGGTATGTCTGGCGTGAAGAAATAGATCATCTGCATCGGACAACGGTTGTCCGGCACATCGAAGTCTGCCGTCGCAGTGAGAGCGCCCGAATCGCCCGAGGCGAACTCGATCACACCCAATTGCTTGCGCTCGGGTGCACAGGTGATCGCCGCGCGCACCGGTCCGGGTCCTCGCAAGGATTTCGAGGAATAGCGAATGGACATCCGATAGCGCGCCGGCGCCAGACGGACCATCTGGAACACATTCTTGAAGACGATCGGCGTATCCAGGAAGTGGATCGAGAGCACTCTTTCCGGTTTGGGAAGATCCGCGCCCTCCGGCCGCGTCATCGGTCGCTCTACCAGCGACAAGGAAAGACCGGCCTGCTTCTCGAATCGCCAATCGAACGGGCTGCCGCTCGGGCGGGATTCGAACTCGCCGTTATAGACAAGGTCCGCAGCGGACTCGGCACCGATCGTCAGGCGAAACAAGGCGAAGGCCGCCGCATATTGCTTGGCCCAGATGTAGCGATAGGTCAGCGCATTGATGTCGCTCGTCATGTCCAGGCCGGGCAGGTTCCGCCACTCCATGATCAGCGAATAGGCCAGGGGCAGACCGTCGACCTTTTCCATGAGCGCGCTCAGCAGGAGGCCGCGTAATCTCTCGGACGTCACGAACCGCATGGCGAGTTCGGCGCGCGCCTGCGGGTCCTGCATGATGACGAGAAGGGCCGGGCGAACCTGCGGCCAGTAATCAGGCCAGCGCCGCGCGATCCATTCCAGGCAATCCACCGCCTCGCGGTATTGCTGCGACGCCAGGGAATAATTCAGCATGCGCGTCAGCGCCTGAATCTCGGTCGGCAGGATTTCCAGCGCGTTGCGATAGAACGCGACCGCCTCCTTCTCCTGGCCGTCATCCTCCGCGAGAATTCCGAGCATGCTGTAGAAACGCGCGTCGGCGGGCGAAGTGACGATCCCGACACTCAACAGGGATCGCGCCCGCCTGGGATCGCTATCCAATGCCGAGATCGCTTCCGCGATCCGGGCATCGCGATTGAGCCGGTTCGCAGAGAGCGCAAGCGAAGGGTTTTTTCCCTGAAGCGCTACGCTGAACGCGTCAGCCAGAAGGGCGATCGTTACGGCGATACAGACCGGATACGATAGCAGCGAGGCCACGCGAAGAAGCCGGCTTTGGGTTGTCTGCCTCTGCATGGTTCTCAAGCTGCCCGACCGGAGTGTCATAGGAATAGTAGTTGTACTGCATATACCGATACGAATAGTTGTAATCGAGTTGGTTCACGGAAAATTTGGTCAACGCAGCGCCGACAACGTTGCCGCCGGCCGATCTGAGGCGGGTCAATGCGTTCTTCGCCGCCTTCCGCGTCACCTGCTTGGAGGAGACGACCATGAGGGTTGCGTCGACCTGGCGGCTGAGAATCGGTGCGTCGGACAGGCCCATTACCGGCGGACTGTCGACAAGGACCAGATCGTATTTCTTGCTGCAGAAATGCAGCGTCATCGCCATCTTCTGGGAAGTCAGCAGGTCGGCCGGGTTCGGCGGAATCGTGCCGGCGGACATGAACATGACGTTCGGGACCGTAGTTTTCCGGAATATGGAAACCACATCGCCCTGACGCACAACGTTCGACAGAAGGTTGGACAGGCCGATCGAGTTGTCGGTGTTGAACACGCGGTGCAGGTGAGGACGGCGCATGTCGGCGTCGATGACCAGCACCTTCTTGCCGAGGGCGGCGAAATCCTGGGCGAGCTTGAACACCGTCGTCGACTTGCCTTCCGAGGGCATAGCGGAAGTGACGAGCAGCGTGCGCAGATTGCCCTCCGCGCCAGTGAACTGGATCGACGTTCGCAAGGACCGGTAGGCCTCGGACACCGAGGATTTGGTGTTCTTGAACGCCTCCATCAGATTGACGTCGGTCACCTTCGGGATGACGCCCAGCACCGGAATCTTCAATTCGTTTTCGATCTGGTCCGGCACCATGAAGGTGTTGTTGAGCAATTCCAGCACATAGATGATGCCGCCCGCAATCAGGCCGGCCAGTCCCACGGAAATCAGCAAATTGTAGGAAAGGCGCGGGGAAAACGGAATATTGGGGACCTGCGCCTCATCGACCACCGAGGCGTTGCTGGAGCGCAGTTCCGCCCCAATACCCGCCTCGTTCTGCTTGTTGATCAGGCTCTCATATTGCTGGCGGTTGGAATCCACTTCCCGCTTCAGGATGGTGTAGCGGATGTTCTTGTCGCGGAACTCGGCCTGCCGTACCTCCAGCTTGGCCAGTTCGCCCTTGAGGGCGGTCTCTTTCTCCAGCGCCTGCTGATACTGAATCTCGATCGAGCGCGCGATTGCGCCGACTTCCAACTCGACCTGCTTTTCCAACTCGTCGATCTGCGCCCGAAGGCGGCGCATCTCCGGGAAGCCAGGCTTCAGATTGGAGAGCTTCTCCTGATAGGTGGCCTTCAGTTCGCCGATCTTCTGCTTGGTTCTCTGGATCGAATCGCTCTCGAAGACTTCGGGCAGCGTCTCGGCATCGCCGTCCTGAACCTGTTTCAGGTAACGCTCCGCACCAAGCCGTTCCTGGATGGCGACCGCAAGGGCCTTGTTGATCTCGGCGATGTTGTCGACGATCAGCGAGGAATCATTTCCGTTAAGGGTGATGCCTTCCTGCTTGGCGTATTCGACGAGTTCCTTCTCGGACGCCTGCAGCTTCTGTTTGGTCTCGCGAACCCGCTCCTCGATGAACTGCCGCGCCAGGTCGGAGGTTTCGCTGCGCTTGTCGACGCCCTGATCGATGAAGCTCGAGGCGATCTGATTGGCGACCTTGGCCGCCAGCACGCGATCGGGATGGGTAAAGGATGCGGACAGCACGCTTGTGTTGCGGACAAGCTGCACCTGCAGTCCTCCGAGCACCCGGCCCACGGCAATCGACTCGCGGGTTTCCGGAGAGAGGTCGGCAATATCCGACTTCGCCTTTGTGCCGACGATCCGGTTCACCAGATTGAAGAACGAAAAGCTCGGCGTCGGCGCGATGAAGCTCTCATTGTCGGCAAGGTTCAGCTCGAAGACGACTCGCCTCGCCAGATCCCGGCTCTGCATCTTCAGGCGCGCGGTCTCGAAGGCCCTGATGTCGTTGACCTGGGACATCACTTCCAGGTCCTGGATCACCTTCGCGCCAGACGTCAGAATCTCGATGTTTGCGGTGGCGCGATAGAGCGGCGTCTGCATCCAGGTGAAGAGAACGCCCGATGCTATGCCCCCCGCGAGCAGGGCGGCAATGATCCAGCGATAGTGGACGACATACCAGAGAAGCTTTAGCGGATCGAAGCCTTCGTCCTGCTCGGCCTCCGCCTCACGGTAGGTCTCGGCATAGCCGTCACCCGGATTGTAGGCGCGCGGAGCGGCAGGGACGTATCCCTCTGCGGAAACAGGTAGGCCGTAGGGAAGTTTCTTCGGTTCGAACACGTTGCCGATCTCTGTTCGCGTTCCGGACGATCCCGGCCAACATAACACAAACTATCCGTGTCAAAGTAAACGATATCTTACCGTTTACCTCGCACGGGCATCAATTGCAGCCGCCCTGGCGAACCGCGATTTTCACTCACAAAGGAGCAAGGCGTACGGCGCTCGAGGCGATTCCCAGCGCTTCACGCAGGTTCTTGGCGGCAACCTTGGCTCCGGATTGGAACGATACGATGACATCGCCGCCGAAAATGCGCGGATCCGATTTCTTGCCCGCCCGAATATCGGCGACGCTGTAATTGGCGACAAGCTTCTTGTTCCCGATTTGCCGGAAGACATAAAGCTTCTTGTCGTCCGCAATCTCCTGGAAGCCGCCAGCCTGTGCGATGACCTGTAGCAGGCTGGAGGTGCTCGAAACAGGGTAGACGCCCGGCTTGATCACGGAGCCGTCGACCGTGACCCGCTGCCCCGCCGATTCCTTCATGAACACGGACACTTCGGGGTTCTGCAGATATTTGGCGGCGTAGCGCTTCTCGATCTCGCGCGACAGGTCCGTCAGGGTGCGCCCCTTGGCGTCAACCGCGCCGATGAGCGACAGCGATATCTGCCCCTTGGAATCCACCCGGACTGTCCGGTCCAGTTCATCGACCTGGAAGACGTCGACTTCCAGCAGATCGTTCTCGGCGATCAGATCGTCCTGCCCGTTATTGGTTGCAGGCGGAGGGGGAAGCGCGGAAACGATCTCCAGATCGCCGTCGCGCGTTGCACCGCTCGAGGCCCCTTGCGCACTCCC
>JAUIBM010000663.1 GCA_030428345.1 Alphaproteobacteria bacterium
ATGGCGCGGCGCCCGCCGCCTGTGCCACCCCGCCAGCCGGCTTGCTGACACAACGCGGACTTCGACTGCGCCTGCTACTGGCGATGATTGCCGGCGCGGGCGCAGTCTTCGCGTTTGCGCCGTTCAATCTCTTTCCGGTCGCACTGATCAGCCTGGGTGGGCTGGTGCTGTTGCTGGCCGGTGAGGCACGCGCGCGCTCGGGCTGGTGGCTCGCGTGGAAGCGCTCGAGGCCGGCGAGCGTCGCGCGGTCGGGGAGGCTCGCGAACAGCGCGCGCCGGTGCTGCCGCGCGCCGCCCGGGTCGCGCGAGGAGGACGTCACCGGCATTATCGACGCCGGGCTTCCTCTTGCCGCCGTTCTCATGGAACGCCATGGTTTGAACGCCGCCGAATTGCGCTCCTTGCGCAACGGACGCCACCTTCGCCACTCGATCGAGAACCCGACCGATTTCCATGTCGCCATCGAGGAACTCAAGACCCATGAAACGCCGCTTCATGAATGGCCGGGCGGAGGAAGGCCTGAAGAAGCCGATGCATGGGCAGGCTCGCCCTGGGTGAAAGAACCCCGCCAGCATGTCGTGAGGCCCGATTATTTCGGGTTCTACAAGGATGGCATAACCGACGCCATCAACGCCATGCGCGAAGACTTGCTTCGGCCGATGGTCGCCGAGCGCATCCGCCTCGGAGGTTTCGCGCCATCACGCCTGGTGGTCTCCTTCGCCAGGAGCATCGAGATCGACGTCAGAAAAGGTGGCGGGCTGGTGCGCCAGCGAATGATCGCTGCGCTGCGGCATGCGATCATCGGACCGCGCAAGCCGAAAGCATTCCAGGAAGCTGTCGGCCTGTGGCATCGCCGCGTCGCGACGCTCTCGGCCCTGCGCCATGAACACACTGCCGAGCGGCCGGGCTGGCCGGAATTGTGCGCGCCCTGGCGCTCTGCCTGCGGCAGCCATGAACTCGTTGTCCTGTCGTCGGCGGCGGATCTGGTCGAAGAGGGTCGTTTGCTCGACCACTGCGTCGGTGGCTATTACGCAATCTGCCGTCGCGGAGATACGCAAATCCTGTCATTGCGGGAAAACGGCAAGCGGATAGCGACGCTGGAACTGACGCTCGGCCCAGACCTCGGCGTATTGGCGCTCGCGGTCGGCCAGTTCAAGGCCTACCGCAATTCGACGCCGCCGGCCCATCTTCATGATCCGCTGCGTGCTTTTCTGCGGGATGTGCGCAATGGCGACCATCCGGTCAATGCCGCCCGCCTCGCCCACTATCGCAAGAAGATGCGTGACGTCTGGGACGGGACCTGGAACAGCGAGGCGCTGTCGCTCGATCACGCCCGGAAAGCCTTTCCGTTCTATCTGCCGCTTCTCCCACGCGGGACACCGGCGGATTTCGACGCTTGGTGCGCGGCGTCGGGATTACCGGCGGCCTTTGACGCGACGCTCGCTCAGCTCGACGCCTCCTCGCGCTGATCGCACCACAACCAGTTCCCGTTCCAAACATCACCATGAAGGAGAGCAGATCATGCATCCCTACGATCACGCGCGTTCGTCAGCCCGCATCCACGGCGGCGTCTGGCAGGACTATTTCGAACTGCAC
>JAUIBM010000117.1 GCA_030428345.1 Alphaproteobacteria bacterium
GGCATGTCGATCCGTGTCCCGACCCCCAATGTCTCTGTCGTCGATCTGAAATTCGTCGCAAAGCGGGCAACCTCCGCGGAGGAAGTGAACGCCGCCATCCGCGAAGCGGCCAATGGCGCACTGAAGGGCATTCTCGGTTTCACCGACGACAAGAATGTCTCGATCGACTTCAACCACGATCCCCATTCCTCGATCTTCCACATGGATCAGACCAAGGTGATGGAGGGGACCTTCGTTTCCGTGCTGAGCTGGTACGACAATGAATGGGGCTTCTCCAACCGCATGGGCGACACCGCGGTCGCGCTGGCCAAGCTCATCTGAGGCCCGGTCCCGGTTCATCTGTCATCCGCTTCCGGCCGGCGCGGCGATCTCCATCGCCGCGCCGGCTTTTTCATGGGCCCGAAGATGTCGACAATCGGCCCCATTGCGGCGGAAAATTCAACCGCTGTTAAGCCTGCCGCGATAATCCGGCTGTTCTGACGGCGACGGCGCCGATCGAACCTTGCGTCTGGCTTTGACGAGGCTGCGGCGCTACACAGGATTGCGACACCCAAACCGTCAGGGAGAAGCGGACCTTGGACAATGGCGTTCTCATCGCCCTGACCTTTGCCGGCGCGATCGTCGCACTGGCCATCCTTTTGTCGCTGATGATGCACAAGCGCGGCCGCACGAGGCAGGACCGGAACGCTTCGCGGCGCGACAGCGCGGCCTCCGCCACCTGGATCGGCGTGAGGCAGGCGCGCAACAGCGGCGACGACGAAGACTGAGTTTATCCGGAATCGTATTTTTCCGCCCGCCGGCCATATTCGGCAATCTCGCCTTACCCTTGCCTTGAGCCCGAAGGATCAAGGCCGAAACGGGGTTCAGTCGCATGGTCGACGCGGTTTACATTGTAACGTTGATCGGGACGACGATGGTGCTGGCCGCCGCGTTTTCCAGCCTGATCGCCTTTCGTTGCGGCGCCCCGCTCCTGCTGCTCTTCCTGGGGATCGGCCTTGCCGCCGGCGAGGACGGCTTCGGCATCCCGTTCGACAATGCGCCGGTTGCCTATTTCATAGGCTCGCTCTGCCTTGCAGTCATCCTTTTCGATTCCGGCTTCGGCACGCCGCTGGCCTCGCTCAGGCAATCGGCCTTGCCGGCGTTTTCCCTCGCCACGGTCGGCGTTCTGGCGACCGCCGGCATCTTCGGCGCGGCGGCCCACTACCTGGCCGGGCTCAGTTGGCTGGAAGCCTTCCTGCTCGGCTCGATCGTCGCCTCGACGGATGCCGCCGCGGTGTTCTTCCTGCTGCGCGCCGGCGGGCTGAACATCCGCGAACGCCCGCGGACCACACTGGAAATCGAATCGGGCTCCAACGATCCGATCGCCATCTTCCTGACCCTCGCGCTGGTCGAATTGCTGAAAAGCGGCGCAACGCCCTCGCCTGGAGCGGTGGCGCTGGACGTGCTGGGCGGCTTTCTGGTCCAGATCGGCATCGGCTTCGTCGCCGGACTGGCCGGCGGCCGGGTCCTGGTGTTCCTGGTCAAGCGCCTGAAGCTCGATGCCGGCCTGCGGCCGATCTTCGCGATCACCCTGGCGCTGATCGTCTTCTCGGTCGCCGGCGTCGCGCATGGTTCGGGCTTTCTGGCGGTTTATGTCGCTGGCCTGGTGGCCGGAAATTCGGCGATGCCCGCTGCAACGGCGCTCAAGCGCGTACAGGACGGCTTCGCCTGGCTGGCGCAGATCGTGATGTTCCTGGTCCTCGGCCTTTTCGCGACGCCGCATCACCTGCCCTCGATCCTGCCGTACGGAATCGCATTGTCTCTGGTGCTGGTGTTCGTCGCCCGCCCGGCGGCAGTACTGCTCTGCCTGCTTCCCTTCCGCTATCCGCGTCCGGAAATTGCTTTCGTCTCCTGGGTCGGCTTGCGCGGGGCGGTCTCGATCCTTCTGGCCCTGACCCCGATCATCGGATTGCTGGAGAACGGCCGGCTTCTGTTCGACCTGGCCTTCATCGTCGTTGTCGTCTCCCTGGTGTTGCAGGGCTGGACGCTGGCGCCGGTCGCGCGCTGGCTGCGCCTTGTGGTGCCGACGCGAATCGGTCCGGTCGACAAGGTGGAACTGGAACTGCCCGGTTCCGCGCATCATGAACTGTTGTCCTACCGCGTCGCGCCCGACAGCCCGGTGGCGCGCGGGTCGAAGATACCGCGCTGGGCCCGCCCGTCCCTGGTCATTCGCGCCGGACAATCGATGAAGTGGCACGAAGCCGGCGCGCTGGCCCCTGACGATCTAGTCTATATATTCGTCTCCGACCGCTACCCGCCGCTGCTCGATCGCCTGTTCGCCAGCAGGGTCTCGCTGGACCTGAACGACCGCGAGTTCTTCGGAGCCTTCGTCATCGATCCTGCGCAGCCTGCCAGCGAGCTTGCCGCCAATTATGCAATCGAGCTTTCCGACACCGAGCGCGAACTGAGCATCGCCGGACTGATCGCCACGCGGGTTTCCGGGCGGCCGGAATATGCGGACCGGGTGAGCGTCGGCCAGGTTGAACTCATCGTGCGCGATCTCGACGACGAGGGCCGCATCGCCTCGGTCGGTCTGCTGCTCGAACCCTATCGGCCCGTCCGAGCCGAGACGCCTTCGGCCACGTTTGCGCGGCCCATCGCCGCGATACGATCGGGTCTTGCAGCGGTGTCGGCGCGCCTTCGGCCGTCGCGCCGGCGAAACACCGGCAAAACGACATGAAGCAGTGGCGCGGCGCTTGCACAGCGCCAAGCCGGATGTATGTTCCGCCCCGAAAGTTTCGGACGGGACCGAACCGCCAAGGAGGATCGCATGCCGAATTTCAGGACACTCGATGACGCCGATGTCAGGGGCAAGAGAGTCTTGCTGCGCGTTGACCTCAACGTGCCGATGCAGGACGGGGCGGTAACGGACGCGACCCGCATAGAGCGCGTGGTTCCGACCATGCGCGAGATCGCCGATCGCGGCGGCAGGCTCGTGATCCTCGCGCATTTCGACCGTCCCAAGGGCAAGCGCGTCCCCGGAATGTCGCTGAAGCCGGTAGCGCTGGCCTTGGCCGAGCATCTGGGCCGCAAGGTGGCGTTCGCCGACGATTGCGTCGGCGCGCCGGCCGCCGATGCGGTTTCCGCCATGACCGACGGCGACGTGCTGCTGCTCGAGAACACCCGCTTTCATGCCGGCGAGGAGGCCAACGATCCCGAATTCGCCGCCGCCCTGGCAGCCAATGGCGATCTTTATGTGAATGACGCCTTTTCCGCCGCCCATCGCGCCCACGCCTCCACCGAAGGCGTCGCGCATCTGCTGCCCGCCTATGCCGGCCGCGCCATGCAGGCCGAACTGGAGGCGCTGGAATCGGGTCTGGGCGCGCGAAAACGCCCGGTGATCGCCGTCGTCGGCGGCGCCAAGGTCTCGACCAAGATCGATCTGCTGGAAAATCTGGTATCCAGGGTCGACGCGCTGGTCGTCGGCGGCGGCATGGCCAATACCTTCCTGCACGCCCAGGGCGTGGAGATCGGCAAGTCGCTTTGCGAAAAGGATCTGGCCCAGACCGCCTTGCGCATCATCGCAAAGGCGGAGCAGTCGGGATGCGCGATCCTGTTGCCGGTCGACGCGGTCGTCGCCTGGCGGTTCGAGGCCGGGGCCCCGAGCCAGGCATATGGCCTCGACGCGATCCCTGAAGACGCGATGATCCTCGACGCCGGCCCGCAATCCATCGAGCGTATCCGGGCGGCGATCGACGATGCCTCAACGCTGGTCTGGAACGGCCCGCTCGGGGCCTTCGAGATCGCGCCTTTCGACCACGCCACCGTCGTTGCGGCCCGCCACGTTGCGGTGCGCACCAAGGCGGGCAAATTGATATCCGTCGCGGGCGGGGGCGACACCGTCTCCGCGCTCAACCATGCCGGCGTGGCGGACGATTTCACCTATGTCTCGACCGCCGGCGGCGCGTTCCTGGAATGGATGGAAGGCAAGGAATTGCCGGGCGTGCTGGCTCTGGCGAAATAGCCGGGCGGAGCCCGCTTCACCATGCCCCCTACAACGGCTTCGGGCGGATCTCGGATGGATCGATCACCGGGGTCCTGCCCTTGTCGGGCGCGGGTTCGACCATCTCGGCGTCGCCGACAACCGGCGGCACCAGCACGCTGCCGCAATCGTTGAGGCGGTTCGCTCCCGCCTGCGGCTGACCGACGGCCGGCGCATCGGATGGCGTTCCCCCTCCGGGTCTGACATGGCAATTGACCGCCGGTGACTGCGCGGCGCCCAGTTGCGCGCCTGATTGCGCCATTGCCGCCGATGGCAGGACGACAATCGCGCCGACAAGCAGGGATGCGGCGAGGCGTTTTTTCGTCATGATCGATTGCTCCTTCTGAACGAACCTTCTTCCAGACCAACGCCGCCCGCACAGCGAGGTTCCAAAACCCCGCTCCGTCAGGTTCCGGAGCAATGGGCGTACAACCCCGAACACGCCTGTGATCAAGCGCACATCCGCCCGTTCGGCTCGGGAGTACATGCGGGCCGTGCAGGGCCCGATCGCGATCGAAAGCGACTGCACGACGTGGGAAGACGGGCTTTAATTACAATCGAAGGGAAAGAATCATGACTGGCGAAAGCCGCCATGGCTCGGCGAAGGTTCGCGCGCACCATGGCATGTTTACACCTGCAACCGGCAGTTTCGAATTTACCGGTGAAAACGCACAGGCGAGCGATGATCGCAACCGGCGCGAGCCTCGGCTGCTCGACGCGGCGCGCAGCTTCCTCAGGCGCGTGGGCGGGGTGGTGTATTAGCGCATGGAAAGGGGCGCCTGCCCCGGCCTGCGGCGCCTTGCCATGCACATCCCTGCAGCCATTTGAAACGATTGAGTTTCTTTCAATCGATTTTAACTGGCGAGGGCAGTTCAACGCTCAATAACCCTCTGTTATCAGGAAGCAATCTGATCATGAAAATGGAGGAGTGACTTGACCGAACGCCTTGAGGACATCGCGATTGCCATGGTCGCCGAGGGCCAGGGAATCCTGGCCGCAGACGAATCGACCGCAACCATTCGCAAGCGCTTCGACTCGATCAACGTCGAGAACACCGAGACCAATCGGCGCGATTATCGCGAGATGTTGTTCCGGGCCAACGAGGCGATGAAGAACTACATTTCCGGCGTGATCCTCTTCGAGGAGACGCTGTATCAGAAGGCGGCGGACGGCACGCCCTTTGTCGATCTGATCCGCAAGGCCGGCGCGGTCCCCGGCATCAAGGTCGACATGGGCGCCAAGCCGCTGGCCGGTTCGAAGATCGAAACCGTGACCGAAGGGCTGGACGGCTTGCGCGAGCGCCTCTCGAAATATCACGCGGCCGGCGCTCGTTTCGCCAAATGGCGCGCCGTCATCTCGATCGCCGACGGCCTGCCGACATGGAACTGCGTAAAGGCGAATGCTCACGCGCTCGCCCGCTATGCGGCGCTGTGCCAGGAAGCCGGCATTGTTCCCATCGTCGAACCGGAAGTGCTGATGGACGGTCCCAATTCCAGCCACGGGATCGAACGTTGCTACGAGGTCACCGAATGGGTGCTGAAGACGCAATTCCAGGAGCTTTATGACGCCGGCGTCGTACTGGAAGGCATGATCCTGAAGCCGAACATGATCGTCCCGGGACAGAAGTGCGAAACGCAGGCAAGCGTCGAGCAAGTCGCGGACATGACCGTGCGCTGCCTGAAGTCCTGCGTCCCCTCGGCGGTGCCGGGAATCGCCTTCCTGTCAGGCGGCCAGTCCGACCAGCTGGCGACGGCGCATCTGTCGGCGATGATCGCCATGCACTCGCTGCCGTGGAAGCTGACCTTTTCCTATGGTCGCGCGCTGCAGGCGGCGGCGTTGCAGGCCTGGGGCGGCAAGAGCGAGAATGTGGCCGCCGGCCAGCGCGCCTTCGCCCATCGCTGCGCCATGAACGGCCTGGCCGCCACCGGCAAGTGGCAGGCCGAGCTGGAAAAGGCGGCCTGACACCAGGATCCGGTCGAAGGCGGCGCGGCGCGCCGCCTTCGCAAACCGGAGCTTCAGCCCCCGTGTTTCATCTCGCCATGGTTCATGTCGCCATGATTCATGTGATCCATCTTGCCCGCATTGGCGGGTTTCATGCTCTCGACATTGAATTCGACATTGATTGACCCGGCATGCTCGAAGACGAGCGTGGCCGCGCGCTTCTCGCCTTCCTTGAACTGCTCGAGCGGCTTCATGAACATGATGTGGTAGCCGCCAGGCTTCAGCTCCACCTCGCCGCCGGCCGGTATCTCCAGCCCGCCCTCGACCGGGCGCATCGTCATCACCCCGTCCTTGACCGCCATTTCGTGGATTTCGGCGCTGGACGAGGCGTTGGAGGAAACCGCCACCAACCGGTCGGCCTGCGATCCGCTGTTGCGGACGACCATGTAGCCGCCGGCAACGGGCGCGTTAGGGGGCGTGGCCCGCGCCCAGGGATGGACGATCTCCAGCGAGCCGAGCTTGTATTCGTGGGCGGAAGCCGCCGGCGCGACTGCAACGGTCAAGACGGCCGAAACCGCCGCGGCAAAAAGGGTTCTCAACATTTTTCTCTCCTCGGATTTCAGTGATGGTGATGTGCGCCGGCGGTGATCGCAATGCCGGGCGCGGGACTTTCAAGGGAATGCGGATCCTGGCCCTCGCCCGGTATCTGCACCCATTCGTTGTTGGCGTTCGCGCATTCCTGGACGACCGGGAAGTACAGCGTCCGCTCGACGGGCAGCTTCTCCGTCAGCCGCGCCTGAAACACGAACTGGTCGTAATATTCGTCCGGCAGTTCTCCGCTCCAGATCAGTTCCTTCACGCCTGAATGTACCTTCCGGCCGTGCAGTTCGTACTCGGTCCCGTAGTCGCCCTTGACCGTCTCCAGCGTCCAGCCGGGTTTCGGCATCGGTTTGACCGCGATCACGCCCTGCGGGATCGTCACGCGCACCTTGAGCGTCGCTTCGCCCTTGCAACCATGCGGCACTTGCAACACCGCCTTGTAATAGCTGCCTGCTTCGGCAGTCCCTACTTCGAAGGTCGCGTGCGCCGAAGCGGGGACGGAGGCGCCAGCGAGAAGCGCTGCCGCGAGGAATTGAAGATTGATGAATTTCATTACGCCACTCCTGTGGACGAGGATCATGCGCGGCCGCACGCACGGCGCCGACTGCGCCGCGGCGAGAACCGCCGTTCGAAAAAGGAGTTCAGGCGTAGAGGGGAGGACCGCGAGGGGGAGCTGCCGGGAAGCCGGGGGCGGCAGGCGCCCCATGCTGGTCGCGGACTGTCTGGCGCACTGCGATGGCAAGCTGCAGGGCGACCGCGACGAATGGCGGTCGGGGCAGCAGGGCCGAGCCGGCGATCCGGCAGAATTCGCAGGGCTTCGCCTTGAACGCGCCCTTGCTGCCGGTTTCAGGCAGGCAGAGATCGGGCAGCGAGCCGTCAGGCAGCACATAGGCGGCAAGTTGCTCAGCCGGCATTGCGCCGGGCTCCATCGCGCCGGGGCGATGGGCGAACGCAATCGCCACCAGCGCCAGGACACAGGCGAGGCGCACGATTTGCGATGGCAAATGGCGAAGATGGCGGCGGAGTTTCATGGCGAGGCACTCCTCCCACCGGTTGCAGGCGGTGTCAATACGCCCAGGATGTCGCGCCATGCGACATTTGCCGCGCTTCCATTTTCACTTCGCGGGACTATAGAAAGTCATGGTTCACAAGCCCCGTCC
>JAUIBM010000118.1 GCA_030428345.1 Alphaproteobacteria bacterium
TGTCAGTCGGACGCGCTTGCCGAGATGAAGACCCTGGAAGCTTATACCGAGTGGACGAAGGCCATCCTGACGCCAATGCCCGACGGCCACTACGAATTGAAGGCTTTCGCCGCCGATGCGGACCGCGACGCGGTCATTGCCGCCGCCGTCTTTCACGGCACGCATACCGGCGAAGGCGGGCCGGTTCCCCCCACCGCAAAGTCGGCGGCCACCGACTATGTCTATGTGATGGAGTTCGCTGGCGGCAAGATCCGGCACATGACCAAGATCTGGAACGACGGCCAGGCGCTCAGGCAGTTGGGCTGGGCCTGACTCGACGCGCGGCTGAAACGGTCCGCGCGCGGTTGAGATGATCGGCGCGCGGACAAGCTGAACCTCTTCAAGCCGCGCGAGGACCATCCTGGCCGCCCGGCGCTGATCGGGCGGCTTCATCGACGGCCGCGTCTTCGGGGCCTGATTTCCACGCCCTTCCGGATATGCCTTCCAATTGGGCACATATGTGTTGCAAACGGTCGCTTACGCGCCTAACGCCTCCTCGCGTTTTGAGATCACATCAGCGCTGCATCGCAGTGGAATCAGCAGGCGGCTCGCGTGGCGCTTCACGTCAGACATCCCGTGTGGCTATCAACCGCGCCAGGCCACGCAGCCTGGGCGTTTGCGACCCTCTTCTTCATTGAATCGATCGCGCGCGCGTCGGTCGCGACGGTGCTGCCGCTCCACGCCTATGCCCTGTTCAAGGACAAGGGCGCCGTCAGCCTCGCCTATACCGGCGTCGCGTTGTTCGCGCTCGGCTTTTCCTTTCTCATCCCGCATATGATCCGGCATTTCTCCCGCCGCTGGAGCTACACCATCGGCGCGGCCAGCGTCGCGATCTGCGGATTGCTGCTGGCGACCGACACCGTCTCCGGGCAGGTGGGGGCGATGTTCGCGCGCACCTTCGGCGCGGCGACGCTCAACATCACGCTCAACCTCTACATCATGGACTATATCCAGAAGGCCGATCTGGTGCGATCCGAGCCGCTGCGCTACGGCGTGTCGACGCTCGCCTGGATGGCGGCGCCGCTGGCCGGCGTGGCGCTGTACCAGCATTTCGGCGTCTGGGCGGCGGCGATCCTGCCGCTCTTCGGCGCGGCGGTTCTGGTGGCGGTGTTCTGGTATCTGCGGATGAGCGAGAAGGGGCCGATCCGCCCCGGCAAGAGCCTGCCGGCCAATCCCTTCGTTTCGGTCGGCCGGTTCGTGGCGCAGCCGCGGTTGCGGCTCGCCTGGCTGATCGCGTTCTCAAGGTCGGCCTTCTGGGTGACGTTCTTCGTCTATGTGCCGATCCTGATGGTCGAGGGCGGCCTTGGCCCCTTCGCCGGCGGCATCGCGATCGCAGCCGGCAACGCCATGCTGTTCAACAACCTTTTCGTAACGCGCTGGGCCCGGCGCTTCTCGTTGCGGTGGATGCTGGTGCTGGCCTTCGGCGTTTCGGCCGTCTTCACCACCCTCACCGGCCTGCTGGGCGTCGGCAACGCCATGCTGGCCGGCGTGGCGATCGTCGCGGCGGCGTTCTTCGTCTCGATGATGGACGGGTTGGGGCCGATCCCCTTCCTGCGGTCGGTGCGCGCGCATGAGCGCCCGCAGATGACGACGGTCTATCGAACCTATCTGGACGCGTCGGAATTGCTGCCGCCGCTGGTCTATTTCTTCGCATTCAAGGCCTTCGGCTTCTCCGGCGCGTTCTATGTGCTGGCGGCGCTGCTCACGGCGACGGGCGTTGCCGTATGGGCCTATCTGCCCCGGCGCCTGTGAAGGAAACCGCGTGAGCCTGTTCGAGTTGGCCGCCGTCGGCGCGGCGTTCTGCTGGGCGCTGTCCGGCATCCTCACCGCGGGACCCTCCGCCTATCTGGGGGCGTTCGCCTTCACCCGGATCCGCATGAGCATGGTGTTCGTCATGCTGGCGGCGGTGGTTGCCGTCTCCGGCAGCTGGCGCACGCTCGGCGCGGAATCGATCGGCGCGCTGTGCCTGTCCGGCGTGGTCGGCATCTTTCTCGGCGACACCCTGCTGTTCGCCACCATGAACCGGATGGGGCCCCGGCGAACCTCGATCCTCTTCGCGCTGAACGCCCCCCTGGCGGTGCTGCTGGGCTGGGTGCTGCTCGGCGAGACCCTGTCGGGGCGTCAGCTTGCCGGCATCGCCGTCGCCTTTGCCGGCGTGTTGTGCGCCATCGTCTTCGGGAAGCGCAAATCGCAGCTTCACAATTGGGAGCAGGTCAAGGGACCGCTATGGGCTGGCGTGGCGCTCGGCGTCGGCGCGGCCCTGGCTCAGGCGACGGGCTCGCTGATCGCCCGTCCGTCCATGGCCGCCGGCGCGATCGATCCGGTCGCCGGTTCGGCCCTGCGGGTGGGAACGGCGGTGGTCTGCTTCTATGTCGCCATGGCCCTGCCCGGCGACCGGTTCAGGGCGAAGCAGAAGCTGACCCTCCCGTTGGCCGTGATGACGGCGCTTTCCGGCTTCATCGCCATGGCGGTCGGCATGACGCTGCTGCTGTTCGCCCTCAAGGGCGGGGAGGTGGGCGTCATCTCGACGCTGTCTGCCACTTCGCCGGCGCTGATCCTGCCGCTGCTGTGGCTGCGGACCGGCGAGGCCCCGGCCCTGGGAGCCTGGGTGGGCGCCGCGCTCGTGATCGCGGGCAGCGCTCTGATCTTCTCGGCCTGATCCGGCTCAGCCTTCGGCCGCTTCGCGCAGCATTTCCAGCTCCAGCCATTCCTCCTCGTGGCGGGAAAGGCTCGCCTCCTGCTCGGCGAGCTTGTCGGCAAGCGCGCTGAATTTCGCGGGTTCGCGCGAATAGAGCTGCGGATCGGCGAGGGCGGCCTTCAGCTTGGCGATCTCCGCTTCCAGCCTGGCGATCTCCCTGGGCAGGTTTTCCAGCGCGAATTTCTGCTTGAAGGAGAGCTTGCGCGATTTGTCCTGCGCGGGTTTTGCCGGCTGGTTGCGGCGGGGCGCGGAAGCCGCTTCGCCCGCCTGCGCCTTGCGAGCGACGACCCCGCTGCCCTTCTGCGCGACCATGTCCGAATAGCCGCCGGCATAGCGCTTCCACACGCCATCGCCATCGGAGGCGATGATCGAGGCGCAGGTGCGGTCGAGGAAGTCGCGGTCGTGGCTGACCAGCAGCACGGTGCCGGCATAGTCGGCGACGAATTCCTGGAGCAGGTCGAGCGTTTCCAGGTCGAGATCGTTGGTCGGCTCGTCCAGGACCAGCAGGTTGGAGGGCAGGGCGAGGCCGCGCGCCAGCATCAGCCGGCCGCGCTCGCCGCCCGACAGGGCCGATACCGGCGTGCCGGCCTGCTCGGGCGAGAACAGGAAGTCCTTCATGTAGCTGACCACATGCTTGGCCGCGCCGCCCACCTGCACCATGTCGCCGCGCCCGCCGGTCAGCGCCTCGCGCAAGGTCCATTCCGGCTTCAGCGCCTCGCGCTTCTGGTCGATCGACAGCGTCTCCAGATTGACGCCGAGACGCACCGTTCCCGAATCGGGGGCGAGCCTGCCGGTGATCAGGCCGATCAGCGTGGTCTTGCCCGCGCCGTTGGGCCCGACGATCCCGATCCGGTCGCCGCGATTGATGATGGTGGAAAAATCGCGGACGACGGTGCGCTCCCCGAAGGCCTTGGTCACATTGTCGAGCTTGGCGACCAGCTTGCCGGAAGCATCGGCCTCGCTCTGGACGATCTTCACGTCGCCGGCCGGTCCCCGGGCCGAGGACAGCTTGCGCTTCAGCGCCGCCAGTTCGTCGACCCGGCGCATGTTGCGCTTGCGCCTGCCCGAGACGCCATGGGTGATCCAGTGCTCCTCGCGCCCGATCTTGCGGCCGAGCTTGTGGCGCTCTGCTTCCTCCTGCTCCAAGAAATCGTCGCGCCATTCCTCGAATTTGGAAAAGCCGAAATCCAGGCTGCGCGCCTGGCCGCGATCCATCCACACCGTGCGCCGCGACAGCGAATCGAGAAAGCGTCGGTCGTGGCTGATCAGCAGCAGGGCCGAGCGGGTGCGACCCAATTCCGCCTCCAGCCATTCGATCGCCGGCAGGTCGAGGTGATTCGTCGGCTCGTCGAGCAGCAGGATGTCGGGTTCGGGGGCGAGTGTGCGGGCGAGCGCGGCGCGCCTGGCCTCGCCGCCGGAGAGCCGGGCGGGCTCCTCCTCGCCGGTCAGTCCGAGCGAATCGAGCAGGATGCGGGCGCGGTGCGGGTCGTCGCCCGGCGCCAGTCCCGATTCGACGTAGTGCATGACGGTGGGATGGGCGGAAAGGTCGGGTTCCTGCGGCAGATAGCGAAGCGTCACGCCCGGCTGCAGGAAGCGCTCGCCCGAATCAGGCGCGATCATCCCGGCGGCGATCTTCATCAGCGTCGATTTTCCCGAGCCGTTCCGCCCGACAAGGCAGATGCGGTCGCGCGCCTCGATGGCGAAGCCGGCGCCTTCGATCAGGGGATCGCCGCCGAATGTCAGGCGGATGTCTTCAAGATACAGAATGGGTGGCGCCATGGCGCTGTGATCCGCAATACTAATGGGGGCAAAGGGCAAATCGGTGTTTGCCTGAGGCGGCAAGCCAATGCAATGGCGCATGGATGCGCCAAGGTGCTAGTTTCATCCGCGACAATGTGCCCGAAATGCGGCGGGGTGCTTGAAATGACCATGTCCCGGGAATAAGAGAACCGGAACCATTACCAATTCTGGCGCGGCGTCCGAGCTTGGGGACGTCGCGGGCCAAGAGCGAATGCATAAGGAAACCGTCCAGTGAGCGCAGACCATACGGCATCCCTTGAAGAACCGACGCGTCGCGATTTTCTCTACATCGCAACCGGTGCGGTGGGCGCCGTCGGCGTAGCGGGCTTTGCCTGGCCCTTCATCTCGCAGATGAATCCCGACGCCTCCACCCGCGCGCTCGCCTCTATCGAGGTCGACGTCTCCGCGATCGAGCAAGGGCAGGCGATCACGGTGAAATGGCGCGGCAAGCCCGTTTTCATCCGCAATCGCACCGACAAGGAAATCGAGGAGGCCAAGGCCGTTCCGCTTTCCGATCTCAAGGACCCGATCGCCGAGAATGCGAATGTCGCATCCGACGCACCCGCCACGGACGTGAACCGCTCGGCCGGCGACGGCAAGGAGAACTGGATCGTCATGATCGGTTCGTGCACGCATCTTGGATGCGTGCCGGTAGGCACGTCGGGGGATTACGGCGGCTGGTTCTGCCCGTGCCACGGGTCGCACTACGACACGGCAGGACGAATTCGCAAGGGCCCCGCACCGCGCAATCTCGCGGTTCCGGTCTACGCATTTACCTCCGACACCAAGATCAAGATTGGCTGATAGCATGAGTGCAGGACATTCAACCTACACGCCGACATCGGGCGTCATGAAATGGCTGGACGAGCGGCTTCCGCTGCCGCGCCTGGTCTATGACAGTTTCGTCGCCTATCCGGTGCCGAAGAACCTGAATAGCTGGTACACCTTCGGCGGCATCCTCTCGATCATGCTGGTGTCGCAGATCCTGACGGGCGTCGTGCTGGCGATGCATTATGTCGCCAATTCCGGGCTCGCCTTCGACAGTGTCGAGCATATCATGCGCGACGTGAACTACGGCTGGCTGTTGCGGCGCATGCACGCCTCCGGCGCGTCGATGTTCTTCATCGCGGTCTATATCCACATCTTCCGCGGCATGTATTACGGCTCGTACAAGAACCCGCGCGAGGTGCTGTGGATCCTGGGCGTGCTGATCTTCTTCCTGATGATGGCGACTGCCTTCATGGGCTACGTCCTGCCGTGGGGCCAGATGAGCTTCTGGGGAGCAACCGTCATCACCGGCTTCTTCTCGGCGATCCCATGGATCGGAACGAGCATCCAGGATCTGCTGCTCGGAGGCTTTGCGGTCGACAATCCGACGCTCAACCGGTTCTTTTCGCTGCACTACCTGCTGCCGTTCATGATCGCCGGCGTGGTCATCCTGCATGTGTGGGCGCTGCATGTTAGCGGCCAGACAAACCCGACCGGGGTCGAGGTCAAGAACATCCGCAAGGACACCGTGCCGTTCTCGCCGCATGCGACCGTCAAGGACGCCTTCGCGCTGGTGCTGTTCTTCATCCTGTTCGCCTGGTTCATCTTCTACCTGCCGGACTATCTGGGACATGCCGACAACTACATTCCCGCCAATCCGCTGAAGACGCCGACGCATATTGTGCCCGAATGGTATTTCCTGCCGTTCTACGCGATCCTGCGCGCCATCACCTTCAACATCTCGATCCCGTTCACCGACATCGTGCTGATCGACTCCAAGCTTGGCGGCGTCATCGCTATGTTCGCTTCGATCGCGGTGCTGTTCGTGCTGCCCTGGCTTGACACCTCGCCGGTCAAGTCCGCCAACTACCGTCCGCTCTATCGCCAGTTCTTCTGGATTTTCGCGGTGGTATGCGTCGGGCTCGGCTATCTGGGATCGCGGCCGCCGGAAGGCATCTATCCGACGCTGTCGCTGATCCTGACCATCTACTACTTCGCGCATTTCTTCATCATCCTGCCCTTGCTTGGATGGTTCGAGACACCGAAGCCGCGTCCGGCCAGCATTGCCGATGCCGTGCTGGCGCAGAGCAAGACCAATGGCAAGGCGGCCGCTGTCGCCCAGCCGGCGGAATGACAGCGCATCATCCGGGGACATATTTCATGACGCTCGCATCGTTTCGCACAGGCCTTGCCGCCGGCATCACCGGATTGGCGCTCGCTGCGCTGGTTTCGGTCGGCGCTGCCGTCGCCGAAGGCGGGGAGGGCGGCACGCCGCACTACCCGATCAAGCATCCCAAGGAAATGGACTGGACCTTCGCCGGACCGCTCGGCCATTACGATCTCGGCCAGTTGCAACGCGGGTTGAAGGTCTACAAGGAAGTCTGTTCGGCCTGCCATTCGCTGAAATATGTCGCCTTCCGCAATCTGGAAGAGCTCGGCTATTCCGAGGAGCAGGTGAAGGCCTTCGCCTCTGAATACACGGTCACCGATGGCCCGAATTCGGACGGCGAGATGTACGAACGTCCCGCGACGCCGTCCGATCGGTTCCCCTCGCCCTTCCCGAACGAGGAGGCCGCTGCTGTGGCCAATGGCGGGGCGGCTCCGCCGGATTTGTCGCTGATCGCCAAGGCGCGCGCGCCCGAGCGTGGTTTCCCGACCTTCATCTTCGACATCTTCACGCAATATGCCGAGAGCGGACCGGACTACATCCACGCGCTCCTGACCGGCTACACCGATCCGCCTCCAGGCGTGGAGATCGCCGACACCGCCCATTACAATCCGTATTTCATCGCCGGACCGGCGTTGGCCATGCCGCCGCCGCTGTCGGATGGCGTCGTCACCTATGACGACGGCTCGCCCGAGACGGTGGACCAGTACTCCAGGGATGTTTCCGCGTTCACGATGTGGGCTGCGGAGCCGCACCTGCCGGCGCGTAAGGCGATGGGCTTCAAGGTGATGATTTACCTGGTCATCCTGGCCGGCCTGCTCTACCTCGTGCGCAAGCAGGTCTGGGCGGACGTCAAGCGCAAGCCGCAGGCGGCATGACCGGCCAAGCCTGAACGAGTTCCGGAAGGGCCCTGCATCGCGGGGCCCTTTTTCATTTGATGCGCCGTGCGGGAGGAGGAGGCTTTGGAAGCTTCGCTGCAAGGGTTTCTGAGAAAAGCCATCCG
>JAUIBM010000119.1 GCA_030428345.1 Alphaproteobacteria bacterium
GACCGGCAATCGCATCACCTGCCGCGACTGGTTCCAGCTTTGCCTGAAAGAGGGGCTGACCGTTTATCGCGACCAGGAATTCGGCGCGGACCAGCGCTCCCGGCCGGTCCATCGCATTGCGGAAGTACGCGCGCTCAGAGCCAGCCAGTTCCCCGAGGACGCCGGCCCGCTCGCCCATCCCGTCCGCCCGGAGAGCTATCGCGAGATCAACAACTTCTACACCGCGACGGTCTATGAAAAAGGCGCCGAACTGGTGCGCATGATCGCCACCATACTCGGCGCGAAGAAGTTCCGGAAAGGCATGGACCTGTATTTCAAGCGGCATGACGGGCAGGCCGCCACGATCGAGCAATTCCTCGAGTGCTTCGAGGACGCCGGCAAGATCGATCTTTCGCAATTCGCGCTGTGGTATGCTCAGGCCGGAACGCCGGTGCTGCCGGTATCGGCGGAGTATGACCGCCAGGCCAAGAAGCTTACCCTCGTGGTGGAGCAGTCCCTTTCGCCGACGCCCGGCCAGCAGCGCAAGCGGCTCATGCACATACCGCTGCGCATCGCGCTGATCGGCGCGGATGGCGGCGAGATTTCGGCCGAGCGCATTACCGGCGCGGAAAACGAAAACGGGCTTTTCCACATCAAGGCGCGCAGCCATCGCATCGTCTTTCACGGCGTGGAGACGCGCCCGGCGGTGTCGATCAATCGCGGCTTCACCGCCCCGGTGATCGTCGATTTCTCGCAGGGCAAGGGCGATCTGGCGCTGCTGGCCGAGAAGGACAGCGACCCGTTTAACCGCTGGCAGGCATTTCAGGAATACGCCACACGCCAGCTGACCGCCGCCGCACGCGCGCTTAGCACCGGCAAGGCGCCCAAATGGGACGAGCGATTCGTCGCGATCGCCGCCGCAATCGCCGGCGACTCCTCGCTGGAGCCGGCCTATCGCGGCCTTGCCCTCACCCTGCCCGGCGAAACCGAAATCGCGCAGGCGATCGGCCGCAATGTCGATCCGGACGCCGTGTTGCGGGCGCGCTCCGCGCTGATGGCCCGCATGGGCGCCGCCACCGAGCCGGTGCGCCTGGCCCTGGAGAGCGAACTGGCGCTGCCCGGCCCCTTCGATCCCGGCGCCGAGGACGCAGGCAAGCGGTCGCTCAAGAACATCCTGCTGACCCTTGGCGTAATCGCCAATTCGCCGGAAGCGGAAGAAGCGAGCCTGGCGCAGTTCGAAAATGCCGACAACATGACCGACCGGCTGGCCGCGTTCACGCGCATCGTCCATTGGCACGCGTCCCGCAAGGCGACGAGCGAGGCGATCAAGGCGTTCGAAGCGCGCCATGGCGACGATCCGCTGGTCATGGACAAATGGTTCTCGGTCCAGGCGGGCGCTCCCGGAAAAGGGGCCTCGGAGCGGATCGAGAAACTGATGCTTCATCGCTCCTTCTCGCTGAGGAACCCCAACCGCGTGCGCTCGCTCATCGGGGCATTCGCCATGGGCAACCAATCCGGTTTCAACGCTGCCGACGGCGCCGGCTACCGGTTGGTTGCCGAAACGATCAATCTGCTCGACGGGATCAATCCGCAGATTGCGGCGCGGCTGCTGACAGCCTTCCGCTCTTTCAGGATGCTGGAGCGCAAGCGGCGCGAAGCCGCCCAGGGCGCGCTGGAAGTCCTGCAGTCCCATGCCGGCCTTTCGCGCGACACGCGCGACATTCTGGACAGGATCCTGCGCAAGGACTGAGTCTTTGCGGTGGAAATCGCGCAACGGCTCTTGCCCGATTGTCGAAGTGAACACTGGACAAGGCGATTCGTCTTGATTCAAAGTGGGCACTGATTCGGCTGTGCGGCGTTGCCGGATGCACCATACGGAAAATCGAGGAGGTGTTGATGGCGCAGGCTAGCGCCCGGCGCGGACGGGCGCGTGCGGTTCTGCCATTATTGGGCAGGCATTCGCGCGCAGGCGTCGCCGGCTATGCGCGGCTCTTGAGCCACCCCGCCTATGAGCGGCTGCTGACGTCGGAGACCCTTCTGCGTCGGCTCGTGCCTGTCCTCATCGTGATCTTCCTGGCGATCGTCGGCGCGGCGCGCTGGATCGAACTGTCGAGCGAGTCAGCCTCGATCCGCCGTTCGGCGGAAACCGAGCTTACCTTCATTGGCGAATTGCTCGCGGACCGCATCGATGCGATCGGCCTCAAGGATCAGAGCCGGATTTCCGTCCAGAAGCTTCAGAACACGCTCTCCGACACCATCCCGGCCCGCTATCTGCGCGACGGACGGGAAATCTTCGTCACCGACGACAAGGGCGTGGTGATCGCCACGCTGCCCTATTCGCCCACGCATAACGGAATGTCGCTTGAGCGGGTGCTTGGCGATGTGCTGTTGCTGACGACCTTCGGGCGCCGTGCCGAAATCCGCACCATCGAACTTGCCAATGGCGAGACCGCCCTCGCGACGCACCGCCTGCTCAACGCCCCGTTCGGCGGGGTAACGCTGGTGCAGCCGGTGACGCATATCTTCGAAGCCTGGCGCAATGCGGTTTCGCTGAACGTCACCTTGTTCGTCGGCACATCGAGCATCCTGATCGTCATCCTCTACGCCTATTTCGCGCAGGGAACGCGCGCCGAGGAAGCCGACGAGATCTACCGGCAGGCGCAGAACCGCTTCGACGCGGCGCTTTCCTGCGGGCGCGCCGGCCTGTGGGACTGGGATTTGTCGCGCGGGCGCATCTACTGGTCGCAATCCATGTTCGGGATCCTGGGGATGCCGCCCAGCGAGGAGGTGATGGGCTTCGCCGAGGTCGCGGCGCTGGTGCATCCCGACGACACCGACCTGTATTCCCTCGCCAATATGGTACTCGTCGATCGCCAGCCGTTGATCGACCAGGCTTTTCGAATGCGCCATGCCGACGGCGCATGGGTCTGGGTTCGCACCCGCGCCCAAGTGGTGGAGGATCTGGCGGGTGAGCCGCATCTGGTGGGCATCGGCGTCGACGTCACCGAACAGGAAGCGCTGAAGCAGCAGAGCCGCAAGAGCGATTTGCGCCTGCGCGACGCGATCGAAAACCTGTCCGAGGCCTTCGTGCTCTGGGACGCCGACAAGCGCATGGTGATGTGCAACACCATCTACCAGGAACTGCAGGGCCTGACGCCGGAAGCCGCAAGACCCGGCGCGCGCTACGAAGACATCATGAATGCTGCGAAGTCGCCCTCCGTGCGCAGCGAATTGCTGGCGACCGATCGCACGCGGGAACAGGCCCGCACCCTGGAAGCGCAACTGGACGACGGTCGCTGGCTGCAGATCAACGAGCGGCGCACGCGCGACGGCGGCTTCGTGTCGGTGGGAACCGACATCACGCAGATCAAGAGCCACGAGCGCAAGCTGATGCAGTCGGAACGCCGGCTCATGGCGACGATCGAGGACCTGCGCAAATCGCGCAAGATGCTGCAGCACCAGAAGAACGAGCTGCACGAGCTCAACAAGCGCTATGCCCAGGAAAAGGCGCGCGCCGAGTCGGCCAATCGCACAAAATCGGAGTTCCTGGCCAATATCAGCCATGAACTGAGAACGCCGCTCAACGCGATCATCGGCTTTTCCGAGATCATGAACGCCGGAATGTTCGGGCCTCTCGGCTCGAGCAAATATGACGAATACGCCCGCGACATCCACGAGAGCGGCGCCTATCTGCTGGGCGTCATCAACGACATTCTCGACATGTCGAAGATCGAGGCCGGCCGCCTCGTGCTGCAGTACGACACCTTCCTTCTCAACGACATCGTCGACGAAACGCTGCGGATCATGGCGTTCCAGTCACCGGAACGGAAAATCGAGATCGAGCAATCCGTCGCGCCTTCGATCATGATGCAGGCCGACCGCCGCGCGACCAAGCAGATCCTCCTCAATCTCATGTCGAACGCGGTCAAGTTTTCGAACGAGGGCGGCAAGGTGCGCATCAAGGCGCGGCAGGTCGGCGGCAGCGTCGTCATCACGATCGGCGACAAGGGCGTTGGAATTTCCCGGCAGGACCTCGCCAAGATCGGCCAGCCCTTCGAACAGGTCCAGAACCAGTTCACCAAGAGCCACAAGGGCTCGGGCCTGGGTCTGGCGATTTCTCGGTCGCTCACCGCAATGCATGGCGGCGCGATGCGGATATGCTCGCGCGAGGGGGAAGGTACGATCGTCTCCCTGCGTCTGCCGCAAAAGGAAGACCTGGGTCCGGTCGCCGCCGACGAGGCGACGACCGAAAGCTGAGGCCGGCCGCCCGGTGGCTCAGATGCCCGCCGGCGCCGACTTATTCGGCTCCGTCTTCGTCCGGCCCGGCGCCACCGCGCCACCAGCCCATGCCCTTTCCGTTCATCCCGCGGCCGCCCATCCAATGGCCACCCATGCCATGGCGAAAGCCGCCCCTGCGACCGTGCATTGACCTGGCAATTTCGGCCTTCTCGATCTTGCCGTCGTCATTGCGATCCATCAGGGCGAAGCGCTTCTTTGCCCGGTTTTCGATTTCGGCGAAGGCAAGCTTGCCGTCATCGTCAAGATCCATCCGCCAGACGATGCGGTCGGCGATCCGGCCTGCGCGGCGCGCCATCCACGGACGATCCTTGTTGTTCTCGATCGCCGCGACGATTTCCGCCTTGGTCACCTGCGAATCGCCATTGGTGTCCGCATCGCGGAAACGCGTGGTGAGCCAGGTCGTCATTTCCTGAAGCGAGAGCGCGCCGTCGGCATTGACGTCGGCCTCGGCGAACATGCGTGCGCCGTGACCGCCTCCCGGCCCGCCCCATGGGCCGCGCGGCCCGGACGGACCCGCCTCGCCTGCGGCGAACGCCATGGCCCCCATGGCGAGGAAAGCGGCGCCTGCCGCGATGATGGTTGTGGTCTTCTTCATGCTCTTTCTCCGTTTTCGATCGTCACCCCCGACCGACCTCGCTCCGGCGGTTTCCCGCCGCCGAAGCGAAATTCATCCAACAAGACGGCGGAAAATTGCCCGAACCGATTTCTGGTGGGACCGCAATTGCGCCTCCAGCATCCCGAGTTCCGGCACATCCAGCCGGCTGCAAAGCATTTCGCCCAATCCGTCCGGCCCCTCGCCGGGGCGAAACTCCCCGTCCATGCACAGCCGCACGAGTTGCAGGACGGTGTTGTAGAGGTCGAAGGCATCCAGCAGGACCTGCCTGTCCGCCTCGCCTATCAGGCTCTCATCCGCCGTTTCGATCATCGCGCGAATGGATGTATCCGCCTGGCGTGCGCCGGCGCGGCCGGCCCGCAATGTCGCCCATTGCGCGATGAACTCCACATCGACGAGCCCGCCGGCGACCATCTTTGCCTCGAAAGGATTGTCTGTGCCCTTCTCGGCGTCAATCAGCGCGCGCATCTTGGCAACATCCCCGGCAAGGGTGTCCGGATCCATGGGCTGCGCCAGCGCAAGCGTGATGCCGGCCTCCACTTCGGCCGCGAGGGATAAATCGCCGGCGACGATGCGTCCGCGCGTCAGCGCCTGGCGCTCCCACGTCCAGGCCTCCTCCCGCTGGTATTTCAGAAAGCTGTCCACATGCGTCGCCAGCGGTCCGGCATTGCCGGAAGGGCGCAGGCGGAAATCAAGCTCGTAGATCACGCCTTCGGCCGTGGGTGCGCTCATCGCCGCGATCAGGCGTTGGGTAAGGCGGATGAAATATTGCGAGGCCGCGAGCGGGCGCGGACCGTCGGAGGCTTCCGCGGCCGCATCGTGATCGTAGAGCAATATCAGGTCGAGATCGGAACCGGCGGTGAGTTCGCAACTGCCGAGGCGTCCCATGCCAAGCACCACCAGCCGCCCCCCGGCCACACGTCCATGGCGGGCCACGAATTCCGCCTCGACCCGCTCCAGCATCGCCTCGATCAGCACGTCGGCCAGACCGGAAAAGGCCCGCCCCACCGCACGGGCGGATATTGCGCGATTGATGAAGCGGACGGCGATCATGAACTTCTGCTCGGAAGCGAAAATGCGCGCCGCGTCCAGCGCCGCCTCATATTGCGGCGCGCGGGCGAGGACGGCGGCAAGGCGCTCGCGCTGGGTCTGGCGACCGGGCGCCCTGCCGGAAAAATTCGGATCGAGCAGCCCGTCGAAGACATGCGGGCGGCGCGTGATGATGTCAGCCAGGCGCGGCGCGGCGGCAAGGATGAGCAGGAGCAGCCGCAGCAGACCGGGGTTCGACTTCAACAGCGCAAAGAGCTGGATTCCGGCAGGCAGCCCGGCAAGGAAGCGGTGGAACGCGGCCAGCGTCTCATCGGCATGGCCGGTGGCGGCGATCGCCTCCAGCAATCCGGGCGTTATCTCGGTCAGCAATTCACGCGCCTGGGCGGAGTGAACCGCCGCAAAGCGCCCGAAATGCCAGCCGCGCACCGTCCGGATAACCTCGGAGGGCCGGGCGTAGCCCATCTCGGCGAGCGAGGCGACGGTGGCGGGATCGTCATCCCCCCCGGTGAATACAAGGGTGCGGCCCGGATTTGCCAGCTGCGGCGATTTCTCGAACAGCCCGGCATAATGCCTCTCGACGCATCTGAGCTGGGTCACAAGCCGGGAGGAGAAAGCACCGATGTCGGCGTCGCCCATCATCGCGGCGATGCGCGCCAGGCCCTCATCGTCGTGTTGCAGGGTGTGGGTCTGCTCGTCGGCGACCATCTGGATGCGGTGTTCCACGTCGCGCAGATACCAGTAGGCCTCGCCCAGTTCGTCACGCGCGGTCGCGTCGATCCAGCCCTCCGCCTCCAGCGCCGCCAGCGCGTCGAGCGTGCGCAGGGCCCGCAATTGCGGCAGCCGCCCCCCCGCGATCAATTGCTGCGTCTGGGCGAAGAACTCGATCTCGCGGATACCGCCCCGCCCCAACTTGATGTTGTGGCCGCGCACGGCAATCTCCTCGAGACCGCGATGGGCGTTGATCTGGCGCTTGATCGAGTGGATGTCGGAAATCGCGGCGTAATCGAGATGCTTGCGCCAGATGAAGGGGGCAAGCTCGGCGAGGAATTTGCGGCCGGCGGCAAGATCGCCCGCGGCGGGGCGTGCCTTGATCAGCGCCGCCCGCTCCCAGTTCTGCCCATAGGCCTCGTAGTAGTTCAGCGCCGTCTCGACCGGGATGACGAGGGGCGTGGAGCCCGGATCGGGACGCAGCCGCAGATCGACGCGAAAGACATAGCCGTCGCTGGTGCGCTGCTGCAGGATACGAATGATCGACTTGGCAAGGCGAGTGAGCAGCGAAACGGGATCGTCCGTGTTCATCGCCATGCCGGCAGGTTCGAAGAACAGGACCAGATCGATATCGCTGGAATAATTGAGCTCGCGCGCGCCGTGCTTGCCCATGGCAAGGACGATCAGGCCGCTGTCGCGCTGCGGCGCTCCCGGATCGACGGGCGTGACCTTTCCCGATGCGGCGAGCGCGCCAAGCAGGTAGTCGAGCGTCGCTTTGAGCGCGGCGTCGGCAAAATCGCTCAGCGCTTCCGTCACTTCCTCGCGCTTCCACCACTGGCCAAGATCGGCCAGCGCGCAAAGCAGCGCGACGCGGGCGCGCGCCTGGCGCAGGCCCGCCATCAACTGGCTCTCGGATTCAGCGCAAAGCCCCAGCGAGGCCGCGTGCGCTTCAAGCTTGAGAAACCCCTCGCGCGGTGGCAGGC
>JAUIBM010000120.1 GCA_030428345.1 Alphaproteobacteria bacterium
GCCAAACATGAATTTCGCTCCGGGCAAGGTCACCGGAACATCGTCCGAAGGTCTTTCGGTCGAGTGCTTCGGAGGGCAGATCGTCTCCGTGATGGCGGATGCCGGCGCGGCCCGGCCGGGCGATGCGATCACGATTGGCGTGCGTCCGCAGCATCTGCGCCTGGCGGGCGACGGCGATGACGGCATTGCCGCCAAGGTGACGCTCGTGGAGGCCCTTGGCGCGGAAACCGTGGTTCATACCACCGAACCGGACGGCAGCGCGCTGCTGGCCGTGCTGGCGGGCCAGCAACGCCTCGCGCCGGGCGATGACATCCGCCTCGTCTTCGACCCCGGCGCCGCCCATGCCTTCGACAGCGCCGACCAGCGCCTGAGCGGCAATTAGAGTCGATCGAAAAAATCCAGCACGGCACTTCGCATCGCCGGGCTCTCCTGATGTCCGGTCTGCGCCTCGCGGTGCAAGGTGAGCCTGTCCGCGGCTCCGGCCCGACGATAGGCTTCGAGCGTTTGCCCCCAGGCCGTGTCGACCGCGCCGGGCGGGGTAAGCGGATCGAGGTCGCCAATGCAGATCAATTGCCGGCGCGGAGCGATCAGGCCGGCGATCTCGCCATTGCCGGCGACAGGCAGCAGCCCGGGAACGGTGAGATAGATGCCATGCAAATCATGCGCCTCCGCCTCGATCAGCGCCTCGAAGTCGGCGTAGCAGCACAGATGCGCAATCGCGGCGATGCGCGCGTCGACCGCCGCGAGCCAATAGCCGAGGGTCGCTCCCATCGAGATGCCGAATGCGCCAATCCTGCCGGAGTCGACATCGGGACGGGCAGCCAGCCAATCCATCGCGCTGGCCAGTTCGCCCAGCATGCGGCCGGCAAGGTTCTGCCCGCGCCACAGCATGGCCTTGGCGACCGCGCTTTCGCTTCGGTGCGACCGCTCGCCGAAACAGGGCAGATCGATGCACAGCGTCACGAAGCCGGCGCGCGCCAGCACCGGCCCGAGCGCGCCCTGCAGGGCCGGCCGCCCCGCGGTCAGTTCGCTCGCGCCGATGGCGTGCCGATTGCCGTGAGCGTGGATATAGAGGATCGCCGGGCCTGGCCGATCGACGTTCCGCGGGCGCAGGACGACGCCGCGCACCGTTTCTCCGTCGACCGCGACGAAGCGCATGCGCTCATCGACGATATCACTCACATCGTTGATTTCACGCGCTGTTTCCCGCAAGGTCCAGCTCTGCATGGCGAAGGTCTTGCGCAAACGGTCAGTCAATTCCTGCATGTGAAATCCGGGGGCTGATGGCGAACCGCAGGATTGGTAGCAGGTCGCCGGGCGATCCGAAACGACCGGGCAGTGCGATTTCGACTGCCTCCCGCGCTCTTGACGACAGGACGCGCCGGCATGAGGATCGCATCAGGTGAAGATCTGCCGCCGGTTTGTCTGCGGCTCCAACGGCGGGACGAGCAATGAAGAGACGTCACAATCGGTTTCCGGGATTTCTGGCAAGTCTGGCCCTTGCGGCGGTCGCCACCCTTTCAATGCCACAACCGGGCAAGGCCGGACTTGCCGGCCTAGGGAAGGCACAGAGCTTCTCGCCTTTCGCCGGCCGCTGGACGGGCGCACTTGGCGCAAGCCTGACGATCAGGGTTTCGGGCGACAGGCTGGACGTGTGGGGCGCCGACGCCCAGACCAGCTTTACCATGGTCTGCACAGCCGAAGCCGCCGAGAGCAAACTGACCGCCCAATGCCGCGGCGACGGCTATAATTTCGTGGCCGACAAGCGCTTCGACTACAAGAGCTTGCTGACCCTCGAGAACGATGGCGTGACCGAAAGGTGGACGGCGATTTTCGGCGCCGACGCGGATTTCCAGGAGTTTTCCGGCCTGCAGGATTTTGTCAGGCAGCCGGTTACCCGCTGACGGGCACGACCGCCTCAGGCGGCTTTTCCGCCTCGCGGCTCGGCGATCGGGGCATGAAGCGTCGGCCCTGATGCGGATGACATGGCCCGTGCGCCAGCGCGTTGTCCGAGCCAGACGCTGAAGATCACGATGGTCGCCCCTGCAAGCTGCGCCGGGCTCAGCTTCTGGTCCAGCAGGCTCCATCCAAGGCACACCGCCGTCAGCGGACTGAGGAAGCTGAAGGCGGTCGCCGTGGCCGGACCCAGACGGGCGATGCCGCGAAACCAGAAGTAATAGGTGAGAGCGCCGCCGATCAGCGCGAGCCAGACGAGCCCGGCGAGATTGGCCGCGGTCGGCAGGGGAAATCCCGGTTCCACGATTAGCGCCACGGGCAGAAGCAGGATGCCGCCGGCTGTCAGCTGCCATGCGGTGAAGGTGAGCGGCGATACCGGAGGCTGCCATTTGCGGGTCAGCACCGTGCCCGCGCCCATCGACAGCGCCCCGCCAAAGGCGGCGGCGACGCCGATGGCGTCGAGCCCGGAATGCGGACGCAGAACCAGCAGCGACACGCCCAGCGCGCCGGACAGCGCCACGAATATGCCGGCGGGCTGGAGCCGCGTTCCGAGCGCAAGGCGCGACAGCAGCAGCACGATCAGCGGCTGCACGGCGCCAAGCGTCGCGGCCACGCCGCCGGGAAGGCGATAAGCCGCCACGAAGAGCGCCGCCCAGAACAGGGAGAAATTGAGCGCGCCGAGAATGAAGACGCGCGCCACCCAGTCGCGCGGCGGCAATTGCCTGACGATGACGAGGAGCAGCAGACCGGCCGGCAGGGCGCGCAGCATGCCAACGGTGAGCGGAAAACCCTGCGGCAGCAGTTCCGTGGTCACGATATAGGTGCTGCCCCAGATCGCGGGAGCGGCCGCGGTGAGAAGAATGTCGCTGGTTCTGGTCATGGCCGCCTCGATTATCTTGACATCAAGATATTACGTGAAATCTTGATGTCAAGATATCCCGGCGATATCCTGTCCGCATGGACAGGGTGGAACGAATTCTGGAGCAGTGGCGGCGCGAGCGCCCGGATCTCGACGTCGCGGCCATGGGTACGATCGGACGCATGACGCGGCTGGGCGCGCATCTGGGTCACGCGATGGAAGCGAATATGGCCCGCCACGGGCTGAACCGGGCGAGCTTCGATGTTCTCGCGACCCTGCGGCGTTCCGGTTCGTCCTACGCCCTCAGCCCCTCGGAACTGATGGACTGGACCATGGTGACGTCGGGTACCATGACGAATCGCATCGACCGGCTTGAAGAAGCGGGCCTTGTCAGCCGCACCCGTGACCCGAAGGACGGACGCGGCAGCCTGGTGGCGCTCACTGAAAAGGGATACGCCATCGTCGACGCCGCGGTCGGCGATCATGTCGCCAACCAGCAGCGCCTCGTTGCGGGCCTGAGCGAAGCCGAACGGGAAACGCTCGACGCACTGCTGGCAAAATGGCTCTCCGGCTTCGAGCCGGGACAGAAGGGCGACGTCGCAGGCGGCTCGTCGCCTTCCGACTGACCGCCCGGCTCAGTTCCCCGCGCGTTTCATCATCATTTCATGCACCGCCTGCATGCCGCGAGCGGCCATGTCCGACACCTCGCCGGCATGCTTCTGCAACGCCGCCACAATTTCGGGGTCCTTGGATGTCTGGACGACGACGATGCCCTCGTCCGTGACCTCGATTTCGGAGTGGATGGCGTCCCCGCGCACGAAGAAGATATCCAGCGTCGGGCTTTGAATCATGATTTGCGGATCGCGTCCCTCCTCGACGCGGTTGATCATGCCGGTGACATGGCTGACGAGGTTCGCCATGACCTCCTCATCGGAGGAACTGGTGACCGTGCGGATGCCGTCCGGCAGATTGGTGACCTTGCGGCTGAGCGTCTCGAAATTGCGAAACATGACGCCCAATTCGGCGCTTTCCTCCGGCGTGGCGTCGAGGCCGCGCAGGCCGGGCATGGTCCGCTCGTCATGCCCCATGCCATCGGCGCCATGCATGTGGCGTCCATTGCCCATCATCTGCGCCGGGGCGAGGCTCGTCGAGACCAGGAATGCTCCCACCGCCAGCAATGTCGACACGGCAATCATCCTTGCCAGCTTGCGCGGATATCGTCCGCCGGTTCCAAACTCGATCATGCTCTTGCGTGCCTCCGTGTCGCGACCGTGACAGCCGCCGTGAACGAGCACCAATGCCACATATTCGAGTTTTGCGATATGATCTTGATCATGCGTTTGACGCAATCGTGCCGGGAGATGGTAGCCCGCAATACGGCCGCGAACCCGGATTGCAGGGTGCCGCCCGGTTCATGCCGACATCCGATCGACAACCGCTGGAAGCTCGGATGGCATGGTTTCCGGAGCGGATGGGAGTGCATTCCACGCCAGCTTCCTCTTCAAGCCCTCACAAGGCTTGTTCGCTGGTGGGCGCGTGACTAGGGCAGTGGCCTGCTTTCGAGCATGATCCCGAAAGCAGGCCGGGCTGACTACCTATCCGGCCGCCAAATTCACTGCATGGGTGATTGCTCTCGCAATTCCCTGCTTCGCCATTTCCGGCCCCATGGCGAGGCCTTCAGCCCGGATGATTGAAATGTCATTCATTCCGAGGAAACCGAAAACCGCGGTGAGGTAACTTCCCGCGTGCTCGAATTCTTTCATCGGGCCGTCCGAATAGATGCCGCCGCTGCCGACTATGATGACAAGCTTCTTTTGCGGAAGAAGGCCCTCCACAGCGCCGGTCTCGGTGTACCTGAATGTCTTTCCGACTCTCAGAATGTTATCGACCCAGGACTTCAGAACGGATGCTATGCCAAAATTGTGCATGGGAGTGGCGATGACAACGGTGTCGGCACTGAAGAGCTGGTCGATATATTTGTCCGAGTTCGCAAGGATTGCGCGATGCCGATCCGTGTGAGCTTCAGGCGGCGCAAAAAAACGCGCCCAGATGATCGGACCCGACGTGAGTTGGTGGATTTGCAACAAGGTCGACATCGATCACCGACGCATCAGGATGCAGGGCAATGTACCTGTCTACAAATGCCTTCGCCGTGCGCCGGGAGGCGGATGCATTCAAGTCCGGGCTAGACTGCACGTTGAGTAGTGTTGCCATTTTGGCGGTCCTCAGCTTGCAATACAATTCATGGTGAAAATCCGCCCCGTAGAATATTTCTACATTGAGATTTTTGCATACAAACCGCTGCTATCAAAGCCTCCAAGCAATTATATGCTTATAGTTGCAATTACCTGACTGATTTTTTACTTATAAAAATGCATTTTTGCTGACTATTATTTGTAGCGGCCTGCGCCTGGAGCATCGCGCAAATCCGCGAGTTCGCGCGCACTGCAGGGTTGCGCGTGCTGCAGCGGGCGCCAACGGCAGCCTCAAGAACGCGCAACAGCTCCGGGGAAGGGTTGAGTGCACCACAGCCCAGGGGCGGCCGGCGCAAGAACCGATCGATCACGCATGAAGCAGCGCCGATTCAACTTGCTCGCATGACCGAGGATGAGGGCCTATGCCGGATAGCCCTGCATGCTCTGACCGCCACAGCTGAATTCCCAGCGTGCGCCGTCGGCTCGAGCGACGATTCAGGATAAAGCAGCATGGAACTAGTCAGGGCAGTTCAGCGAGTAAATGGCTGTCCAATGCTTGCTGCATCTCCAAGACCGCCCGGCAATGGCGCTTGGCACGGCGCGAGACCGGGCGAAATCAGATCACGCTTCAAGATCGATGGCTGATTAGGGTGCGCTGGCGGAGAGGAAGGGATTCGAACCCTCGAGACGGTTACCCGCCTACGCCCTTAGCAGGGGCGCGCCTTCGACCACTCGGCCACCTCTCCGAGGCCGTGATTAGCCCGGCAGGGCGCGCCAGTTCAAGCGCTAATACGGATCGGACGCACAATTTGCCATTCCCGGCGAAAATGCCGGCCGGCGTCAGCGCTTCGGCTCGAAGTGCGCCAGCCACCGCAGCGTCGCAAGGATGAATTCGGGATTGTCCGAACCCTCCTGGGTATTGAAGCCGAATTTCTCGGTTCCATCGATGACCTGGGCGGTGAAGCCGCCTGCCTCGCCAAACAGGGCGATGCGGCCCTTGCCATATTCCAGCGTCGCGCCCTGGGCCATGCCGCTGGCGTCGATTCGCGGGGCCGAGTCGAGTTCAGCCTCGAGGCGATAGGTGAAGATCGCCGACCAGCCTTGCGGAATGGTCAGCAATTGGCGCGCGCCGTCGGCGGGAATGAAGGCCTGCCCGCCAAAGGCGGCGAAGCGCTTTATCGGCGCGCGGCCGGTATCGCCATTGGTGATCGGATGGTCGGTCGCCAGGCCGTATTGCGGCGTGAAATCGATCACCACGTGGGCGTAGCCCGCATCGGCCGCCCGCGTCTCGGCCGCGTGGCCGTTGAGATACTGGAAGCCGAACGCCTCGGCCAGCTTCGACGAGCCGCCGCCAAACGGAGCGTGGTCGGCAAGGATCAGCAGGCTGCCGCCCTTCTCCACCCAGACGCGCACCGCCTCGATCTCGCTGTCGGAGAAGGCGGAAGGCGGCGTCATCGCCGGAAAATCGCGGAACGAGGAAAGGAAGGGATTGGCGATGACGAGAATCCGTGTTTCCGGCTTCAGCGCGGAAACCAGATCGCCGGACTGGCGCGCAACGCGAAAACCGTCGGTACGCGCGAGCATGGCGAAAGGATCCATCGACCCGCGGCGCACATAATCGTTGTTGGTGGTGGAAAGCACGATTTGCGGCCCGGTTTCGGGCGCGAAGGCCGGCTCTTTGTTGTCGAAACGCACTTCCATGTCCGGCAATTGGCGCTGCGCAAGCGCACCGGTCGGGGCGCAGCAGGCGGCGGCCAGCGCCAGAACCGCAGTCAGAATGCGTATCATGAAGGGTCTTCCTCCTGCGCCAGCGCCTCAAGTTCGCGTTCATATCGCGCGACATAGGGGCCGATTGCCTCGATGAGCGGGCCAAGATGCGATTCGTAGCGCCGCCATTTGCCTTTCGAGGTCTGATAGATCGGCTGTCGAACCTGCCAGCCGGAAAGCGTGCGCACCGAACGCTGCGACCCGGAGCGGTCCATGACGCCGTCCTCCCAGTCGAGCCCCAGATACGCGATCAGGCCGCGCGCGTTCAATTCGGTGTTGGCGATCATGTCCTCGTAGAACACCTCATGAATGCGCCCCGGCAGGACGGCGTTCCAGTGATCCATCAACTGCGCATATTGGCGGTAATAAAGACCAAGCCGGGCGAGATCGGACTTGTAGCGGTTGTGGAATTTCGACATCGAGTTCGCATAGAGCGAGAAGCAGTTGTCGAGCGGGTGCCGGCGGCAATGAATGATCTTCGCGTTGGGAAACAGCAGCGCGATGAAGCCTATGTTGAGAAAATTATGCGGCAGCTTGTCGGTGAAGTGCGGGGTTGTTCCCGCAACCGGTGCGCATTGCGCAAGGTATCGCTCGCCGATCTGGCGGATCTGCGCCGAAGACAGCGCCTCCAGATTTCGCTTGAAAGCGCCGGGCACATTGCTGTCGCGGCCCAGCGCCTGGACATGGCCGGGCATGTAGGTCTGCTCGTCCCAATACACGAGACCCCAGATCGAGTTGAGCAGCGCCGTTTCGCGGGCGTATTCGACAAGTTGCGTGTACATGGGTGGGGGGAGTAGCAGGGATTCAGGG
>JAUIBM010000121.1 GCA_030428345.1 Alphaproteobacteria bacterium
CTCAGCGACGTGTTGTCGACGAGCCAGACAGCGGTAGCCTTCGGCATCAGCGGTGTGTCGGCCATGATAAGTCCTCTCCTTAGCCCGCCCGGTTCTCCCGGAGGGCCCCTTCAGTCTTGGCCGAAGGGCAGTCGAATTGTTTGGGGTTGTTCCGGATATAACCCCTGCTTCGCCCGCGTGCAAGAAAAGCGTGACGTTTCAGCCAACTTCCAGCACGATCTTTCCCACATGAGAGCCTTCTTCCATGCGCGCATGGGCCTTTGAGGCGTCGACAAGCGCGAAAGCGCTGTCCATCACCGGCCTGACCGCGCCGCTGGCGATCAGCGGCCAGACCTGCGCCTCCAGTTCGGTCGCGATCTTCGCCTTGAACGCGACATCGCGCGGACGCAGAGTCGACCCGGTATGGGTCAGCCGCTTCATCATCAGCTTGGCGAAATTCGCCGTCACCTGCGGCCCGCCCAGAAAGGCGATCTGCACGATGCGCCCGTCAGGGGCGGCGGCGTCCCAGTTGCGCTCCACATAGCTGCCGCCGACCATGTCGAGGGTCAGGTCGACGCCCTTGCCCCCGGTGATGCGCCGGCACTCGGCGACGAAATCCTGCTGGCGGTAGTCGATGGCGTGATCGGCGCCCAGGTCGAGGCAGGCCCTGCATTTGGCGGGCGAGCCGGCGGTGGCGATGACCGTTGCGCCGAAAGCCTTGGCGAGCTGGATCGCCGTCGTCCCGATGCCGCTGGTGCCGCCGTGAACCAGAAAGATCTCGCCTGTCGCCAGACGGCCGCGCTGAAAGACATTGTGCCAGACGGTGAAGAATGTCTCGGGGATGGCAGCCGCCTCGTTCAGCGACAACCCGGCCGGAATGGGCAGTGAATTGGCGAGGGCCGCCACGCAATATTGCGCGTAGCCGCCGCCGGGCACGAGCGCCATCACCGTTCGGCCGAGTTCGCCGGCGGGCACGCCTTCGCCCAGCGCCACGATCTTGCCGGCGACCTCAAGCCCCGGAATGTCCGGCGCGCCCGGCGGCGGA
Organism: Alphaproteobacteria bacterium; assembly: GCA_030428345.1. Classification (GTDB taxonomy): domain Bacteria; phylum Pseudomonadota; class Alphaproteobacteria; order Rhizobiales; family Rhizobiaceae; genus BOKV01. Next base: position 1,025 of record JAUIBM010000121.1, read on the forward strand.
GGATAGCCGCCCTCGCGCTGCAGGATGTCGGGCCGGTTGACGCCGGCCGCCGCCACCTCGATCAGCACTTCGCCAGCTCCGGGAGCCGGAACGGGCCGCTCCTGCGGTTTCAGCGCCTCGGGACCGCCCGGCGCCGGGATTGCGATTGCGGTCATGGTTTGCGGCAGGCTCATGGCGTGTCTCCTGTTGGGCGGTGCAATGACCAATGTGGTCGGTGCAGGCCGATTCTGCTATGATTTTCGGTGAAGGTCACGGAGGCGGAAGATGTTTGACGAGAATGCGCCGCGCGCCAGGCGGGAGTACGAAATAGGGCAGAAGCTCGACGAATTGTCGATCGCCGATCTGGAGGCGATCATGGCGGAACTGAAGGCGGAAATCGCGCGAATCGAATTGGCGCGCAAGGCGAAGGCGAGCCATCTGGACGCCGCGCAGGCGCTTTTCTCACGCAAATAACCCGGCGCAGGCACGATTTTCGTGGATTTGTTAACCAAAAATCAAGCTTTACGGACCATTAATGGAATCATCCGGTTTGTACCGGTTCATGCCGGGCGGCCCCTGTCCTCCTGGTTTGACGCCTCCCTGTAACTTTCCAGAGCCGCTTTTGCGGCTCTTTTTTTGTCTTTTGGCCGATTTGGGCCTTAACCGAACGTTCAAACCGACGTGAAAGAGTGGTGTCAGCGCGACACCGGCCTGTTCGGGGGCGCTTGCTCCCGCCGTCCCAGGCGAATAGTTTGCGGCTCAAATGACAAGAGCACGATGCCGGGCAGCGATATCGGGGGATTGCATGAGGGGAATACACGATGACGAGGGCGGACGATTGAGCGGCAGACCCGCGATCAATCTTGCCGAACGTTTCGCGTTTTCCGACCGGTTCAAGGATCTGTTCCGCGACGGCATGAGCCTGGTCGAGGAGAGCGCGAGCTATCTGGACGGCGACGGGCGCACCGCCGCCAGGACCTTGTCGCGATCGGCCGCGCTGCTCTATGGCGCGGAATCGATGCGCCTGACCACCCGGCTGATGCAGCTGGCGTCGTGGCTGCTGCTGCAGCGCGCCGCTTCCGAAGGCGAGATGACGCGCGAGCAATTGCTCGACGAAAAGAAGAAGGTGCGCCTGGAAGCGCTGCCCAAGCCGACGCCGGGCGCGGGCTGGGAACTGATGCCCGAGGAATTCTCGGCGCTGGTGGCGCGCTCGATCGCCCTGCAGAACCGCATCACGACGCTCGACAGCGAGATCTATGGCGAGAACCGCCCCGGCAGCGATCCGGTCGACAATCCGGTCAACCAGCAGATCCGCCTGCTGCAGACCGCGCTCGGCGCCCTGCGCGAGCGCTGAGCGCCGCAATCCGAACTCAGCGGCTCGCTTTCACGCGACCTCGCATCCTCACGCGCTTCCACTGTCGCGATCAGCGCGCGCGTCCGCCGGCCGGCGGATTTCCCAGATTGCAGGCGCGCAAAACGACAATACCCGGCCGAAGCCGGGTATTGTCTCGAATTGGCGAATGGGAAGGCTTGGCGTCAGACGCCCAGGCCGCCATACTTGTTCTTGAAGCGGGAAACGCGGCCGCCGCGATCGACGAGCTGCTGGTTGCCACCGGTCCAGGCGGGATGCGAATTCGGATCGATGTCCAGATTCAGGGTATCGCCTTCCTTGCCCCAGGTGGAGCGGGTGGTGAATTCGGTGCCATCGGTCATGACAACCTTGATGGTGTGATATTCGGGGTGGATCTTTTCTTTCATCGTAGCGACCTCGCTGGCATGTCCGGAAAGCGAAGGCGATTTCGACCTTCGTCAAGTGTAGCCGGAACTTTTCCGCTGGAAGGGACCGGAGCGCGCGGTTTTAACGCGGCCCTCGATCCACCAAAAAACTGGTCGCGGCTTTACATCACCCGCAATCGGAATACAAGTCCGCTTGCTTGCGCGGAGCTGGCCACAGGGAGACAAGATGACTGAAAATCCTGCCACGGCGGCGATCCCGGCCCCAGAATCCGGCCGCCGGTCCATTCGGCCGCTCGCGCATCTGCTGCCCTATCTGGCGCGCTACCGGTTCCAGGTGGCCGCCGCCGGCTTCTTCCTCCTGCTCGCCACCGGGTCGACGCTCACCCTTCCGCTGGCGGTGCGCCGGATGATCGACCACGGATTTTCCGGCAATGACCTGGGCTTCATCAACAATTACTTCGCGATGCTCGTGGTGATCGCGGGCGTCCTGGCGCTCGCCAGCGCCGGCCGCTACTACTTTGTCATATGGCTGGGCGAGCGGGTGATTTCCGACGTCCGCCGCGATGTCTTTTCCCATGTAGCGGGCTTGTCGCCGGCCTTTTTCGACAGCGCCCATTCAGGCGAAATCGTCTCGCGCCTCGCCGCCGACACCACGCAGGTCAAGTCGGCGGTCGGCGCCACGGCCTCGATGGCGCTGCGCAACACGCTTCTTGGCATCGGCGCGGTGGTGATGATGATCGCGACCTCGCCCTGGCTTTCCCTGTTCGTGCTTGCCGCCATTCCGGTGATCGTCGTGCCGATCGTCGCCTTCGGCAGGGCGGTGCGCCAGCGCTCGCGCAGGGCGCAGGACACCCTCGCCGGCGCGACGGCCTATGCCTCGGAGTCGATCGGCGCGATCCGCACCATGCTCGCCTTCTCGAACGAGGCGCTGGTGCGCCGCCGCTTCTCCGACGCCGTGGAGCAGGCCTTCGAGGCCGCTCGGCTGGCGGTGCGCACCCGCGCCATTCTTACCGCATTCGCGATCTTCCTGGTGTTTTCCAGCGTGGTCGCGGTGCTGTGGATCGGCGCGCGCGACGTGCTGGCCGGCAATATGAGCCCCGGCACGCTGACGCAGTTCCTGTTCTATGCGGTCTTTGCCGCCGGCGCGCTGGGCGCGCTGTCGGAAGTGTGGGGCGAGCTGTCGCTGGCCTCGGGCGCGGCCGAGCGCCTGGCCGAACTCCTGGCCGAGGAGCCGACCGTGCGCGCGCCGGAACATCCAAAGCCCCTGCCGGAGCCGGTCACCGGAGACATCGTCTTCGACAATGTCGTCTTCGCCTATCCGGCGCGCCCGCAGGAAAAGGCGCTGCATGGGGTAAGCTTCCACGTGCGCGCCGGCGAGACCGTCGCCGTGGTCGGGCCGTCGGGCGCGGGAAAGAGCACCGTGTTCTCCCTGCTGCTGCGCTTCTACGATCCGCAGAGCGGCGTGATCCGGCTCGAGGGCCTCGACATTCGCGATATCGATCCCCCCGTCTTGCGCGGGGCAACGGCGCTGGTTCCGCAGGACACCAACATCTTCGCGGCTTCGGCGTTGGAGAACATCCTGTTCGGCCGACCCACGGCGACGCGGGAAGAGGCGCTTGCCGCGGCAAAGGCCGCGCATGCCGACGCATTCATCTCGGCGCTGCCGCAAGGCTATGACACGCAATTGGGCGAGCGCGGCGTCACGCTTTCGGGCGGCCAGCGCCAGCGCGTGGCCATTGCCCGCGCGATCCTCAAGGACGCCCCGATCCTGCTGCTTGACGAGGCGACCAGCGCTCTGGACGCCGAGAGCGAGCGCCTGGTGCAGGATGCGCTCGACCGGCTGATGCAGGACCGCACCACGGTGGTGATCGCCCATCGGCTGGCGACCGTTCTCAAGGCCGATCGCATCCTGGTTCTGGATGGCGGGCGGATCGTGGAGGAGGGCGCGCATGCCGAACTGGTGCGCCAGGGCGGGGTCTATGCCCGGCTGGCGAAATTGCAGTTCGATTCGGGCGCGCAGGCCTTCAAGGCCGCAGAATAGACCGCTGCGGGCGGCGGATTGCGCCGTGAAGGCGCAAACGCTGTCCATCGCGGCTTGATACCGACCGTCGTTCCGGCCTAGAACGGCGCGGGTTGGCAGTTTGGCGGCGAATGGGGACGTCGCGCTCTTTTCCGGGAATGTTTGATGTCGAATGTTGTGGTTATCGGCTCCCAATGGGGGGACGAGGGCAAGGGCAAGATTGTCGACTGGCTGTCCGAGCGCGCCGATGTGGTGGTGCGCTTCCAGGGCGGCCACAATGCCGGCCACACGCTTGTCATCGACGGCACCAGCTACAAGCTTTCCCTGCTGCCTTCCGGCGTGGTTCGCCCGGGAAAGCTCGCCGTCATCGGCAATGGCGTCGTGGTCGACCCGCACGCGCTTCTGGCCGAGATCGACAGGCTGGGCGCCCAGGGCATTACCGTGACGCCTGAGAACCTGCGCATCGCGGAGAACGCGACGCTGATCCTTTCCCTGCACCGCGAACTCGATGCGCTGCGCGAGGACGCCGCCTCCAATTCCGGCACCCGGATCGGCACCACGCGCCGGGGCATCGGCCCCGCCTATGAGGACAAGGTGGGGCGGCGCGCCATCCGCATGCTCGACCTTGCCAATCTGGAGACGCTCGGCGGCAAGATCGACCGGCTGCTGACCCACCACAACGCCTTGCGGCGCGGCCTGGACCAGAGCGAGATTTCCCACGACGCGATTATGCAGGAGCTGACGGGAATCGCCGAACGCGTGACGCCGTTCATCGAGCCGGTGTGGCGATTGCTGGACAAGCACAAGCGGGCCGGGGCGCGCATCCTGTTCGAGGGCGCGCAGGGCACGCTGCTCGACATCGACCACGGAACCTACCCCTTCGTGACCTCGTCCAATACGGTCGCCGGGCAGGCCGCCGCCGGATCGGGCATGGGTCCCGGTTCCGTCGGCTATGTTCTCGGCATCACCAAGTCCTACACCACGCGGGTGGGCGAGGGGCCCTTCCCGACCGAATTGACCGACGAGGTGGGCCAGTTCCTGGGCGAGCGCGGGCATGAGTTCGGAACGGTGACAGGCCGCAAGCGGCGTTGCGGCTGGTTCGACGCGGTGCTGGTTCGCCAATCGGTTGCGGTAAATGGAATCAGCGGCATCGCGCTGACCAAGCTTGACGTGCTGGACGGCTTGGACGAAATCAAGGTGTGCGTCGGCTATACGCTGGACGGCGAGGAAATCGACTACATGCCGGCCAGCCAGGGCAAGCAGGCGCGGGTGCGGCCGGTCTATGCGACGATCGAGGGGTGGAAGGACTCCACGGTGGGAGCCCGGTCGTGGGCGGATCTGCCCGCCCAGGCGATCAAATATGTGCGTCTTGTGGAGGAATTGATCGGCGCGCCGGTCGCTCTTCTGTCCACAAGTCCGGAACGGGACGACACCATACTTGTTCAGGACCCGTTCGCCGATTAACAATGAAGGCGCCGGGCGTGGCGGGATGTCCCCGGTGCGAAACCTCAAGCCTGCCTCATTTGACGCGTCAAAGGGCGTGTTCATGGGGAAGCGGTATGCGGATGGTTGAGTGAATGGCTGACTATTACTCGATTCTGAAGAAGACCGTTTCAGGGTTGCAATCAAACACGCCCGAAAACAGGGCCGGCGTCTACGTCAAGGCGCGCGCGGCGATCGAACGCCAGTTGCGCGCGATCAATCCTGCGTTGTCCGAGGATGCGGTGGCCAAGCAGATGGTCCTGGTCGACGCGGCGATCGAGCGACTGGAATCCGAACAGCCCGCGCAGGCCGCCCCGCCGCCACCGCCGGCCGCGCCACCGAGTCCCGCCGCTGCGCCAGCTGCTGCGGCGCCCCCACGCCGCGCCGAAAATCCGGCCCGCCCGAGCGAGGCCCACCCGGCGCAACCCGTCCCCGCGCCTGCCCGCTCCGCCGAGCGGCCCGCGGAGCGGCCGGTCGAAAGGCCAATCGAGCGACCCGCGCCGCGCCCGGCGGCAAGCGAACCTGTCGAAGCGGAAGATCCATACAGCTTCGATGCGCCGCAGCGGCCGGCGGCCGCGCCTGCGCCCGAGCGTACCCCGTATTCGCCTGGCTTTGCGCGCCAGAGCACCCCGGCGCCCGTGACGCCGCCCGCACCTTCCCTGATGCGCAATCCGCAATTGCGCCAACCGCCCGGTTCGCGCCAGCAGGCGGCTCCGCCCCCGCGGCCTGTCGGCGGCGAGGGCGCCGGACAGCCGACGCGGCGGCTCGTGGCTGAAGGGGGGCAGGTTTCCCCGCCGCCGCGTATTGACCCGCGCAAGCGGGCTCCGGGCGAACCGGGTCCCGGTCAGCGTCCGGTCCGGCCGGGTGCGCCCGCGCAACGCGTCCCGCAAGGGCCGGTTCCGCCGCAGGGAGAAGCCGGCCAGCCGCCGCGTCCCGCAAGGCGTCCCGGTCCCGCTCCGCAACAGCCGGCCTATGACGATTCCTTCGATTCGCTTGGCGAAGAGCCGCGCGCCGCACCGGTGCGCCGGCCGGTGGCGCGTGGGCCGCGTCCCGCGGACAAGGACGGATCGGGATTTTCCACCGAACTGGCGATGATTATCGGCGTCGGCGTGGTGATTTTCCTGCTGCTGGTCGGTGGCGGCTATGCCCTGTGGGCCAATCGCGCGCCGCTGATGTCGGCGCTCGGGTTTGGTCAGGCGTCGGACAGCGTGGCGGTCAAGCAGGACGATGCAGCGCCCGCGGCCAGTGACGGCGTCGATGCCTCCCCGAAGGAGGAAGCGCGCCTTGGAAGCGACGGACAGGAGGCCGAAGCGCCGCCGCCGATCGAGGACGAGACGGG
>JAUIBM010000122.1 GCA_030428345.1 Alphaproteobacteria bacterium
CACCCATCTCGACATCGGCTCCATCCAGGAGGTCGAGGTGACGGCGGACGTGGCGCCGCGGATCGGCGGCGCGCCCGGCTCGCGCTGGCTGCTGATCAAGAGCGTGCGGCGGACCGGTCCCGGCGGGGAGGCGATCTGCGTCACCCATTCCTATATTCCGCAACGCCTTGCCTGGATCCGGCCGGAAATCCCCGGCTGCGTCGGCCCGCTCTATGCGCTGCTGGAAAAGCGGACCGGCGAGCCGATCGTCGAGGCGATCCAGGAAATCCAGGCCGTGGCGCTCGGCGCGGAGATCGCCGCGAGCCTGGAATCGCACCCCAGCGCCTACGCCATGTGCCTGCTTCGCCGCTATGCCTCGAACAAGGGAACGTTGATCGCCTCGTTCAACTGGCACCCGGCGGACGATTTCACCTATCGCATGCAGTTGAACCGTTCCGGCCGGTAAAGGGCGAACGGGAAGGCAAGGCTTGCCTTACGGCAATCACGCCCTAATCTCGAACGGATGGGAGGTTCGCCGTGCACGCGCGGCATTGCGACCGGCCGGCCATCTGCGTTGTGGGCAGCGGGTCAGTCCGGCAGAAGGAGGAATATTGCCTGATGGGCCGATGAGGGCTTGGCGAAAGCGGTTGCCGAGCGAATTGCGTAGCAAGGACCGAACGTCTCGTGGCGGATATTGAACGCGCGCTGCTGCTTGACCTCGTCTGCGGGAAACCGGTTTCCAGACGGCTACTCCCGGATGCGTTCGACGATTACCGCGACAGCGAAGCCGGACCGCCCACCCATGTGCTGCGCGGTTCCCAACTCCTGCATCTGCGCGGCTTGCTTGAAGCCGGAAACGAGGCGGTGCTGGGCGCCTTTGCGCCGCTGCTGGACGAGGCCCGGTCCATGGCGGCGACGCCCGCAGGCTCCGTCCGCCGCCCGGACAAGGCCGTCACCCCGGCGGGTCCCAACGACTATGTCAGCCTCGCCAAATACTGGTGGCCGGGTACCGGGGCGGAAGGCGCGACGAACTATGTCCGGCGTGACGGCGAGGTCAATCCGGATTGCTTCACCGACCGATACGACTTCGTCCGCCTCACCGAGATGTGCCGGCGAAGCTTCACACTCGCCCTTGCCGCTTTTCTCGGCGACGACGCGGAACTCGGCCGGGCGGGCGCGGCCGCCATCCGGACCTGGTTCCTCGACCCCCTGACCGCCCAGACGCCGCATTTCGAGTATGCGCAGATCGTGCCGGGGCGCACCGGGGCAAGGGGAGCGGGCACGATCGAAATCCGCAACCTGATGCAGGTGGTCGAGGCCGGCGAACTCCTAGGCCATGGCGGATTCCTGGACGATCAGGAACTCGGCGAACTCAGGGCCTGGTTCGCGAAACTGCTCGACTGGATGCTCACAAGCGCGAACGGCCGGGTGGCGGCGAAATCCGGCAACAACATCACGCTGTGGTATTACGCCTCGTGCTACGTCTTCGCGCGGTTCACGCAGGACGCGCAGCGGGCCGATGACGTGCTCGCCAGGTCAATGGCGGCGGCGGCCGGCCAGATATCGGACGACGGCGCGATGCCGGCCGAACTCGCGCGCGAACGCCCGCACGACTATGCCGCGTTCAGCCTTCTGGCGCTTTCCGTTCTTGAATCCGCGTCGAAAACCGCTGACGTGCAAATTCCTTCGACGGAAAGCGAGAGCGGGCGGGCGCTCACGGCGGCGCGCGACTGGCTGTTGGCGATGGAGGAAGCCCGCAGCATTCGCGGTTCACTGCAGAGGCTGGCCCCGCTCCCGGAGGCCGGCGCGTTCCGCGAGGAGGACTTCCTGGGCGCGACGCTGGCAAGGCTTCTCGATGCCACCCGTGAGGGATGGGCGCGCGACAGCAGGCGCATGAGCGCCGCGCTCGAGGCGCAAAAGGCCGTATCCGAGGAAGAGATCGCGAGCCTTAGGAAGCGCCTCGCCTCAACGGAAAGGGAACTGGCGAAGGAAAAGCAGCGGCTGAAGGAAGCCAGGGAAAACGCCAGGCTGGAAAAGTCGCGAGGCAGCGAACTTCGTTCGAACCTGAAATCCGTCCTTGCGGATTTCCGCCGACGCGAACGCCGCCTGAAACGCCACAGGAGCCTGCTGGCCGCGCCGCTGATCGCGCTGACGGCGCCGATTTCCGTGCCCTATTTCCTGTTTCGCGCGATGCGTCGGCGCCGGCGTGCAAACGGGGTTGGCCGCCCGGAGGAAAGACGGGCCGCGGCGCTTGGCGCCAACCTGCTTTCGTCGTTGCGCAAGAGCGAGGGGCGGGCGAACCACGTCGAAGGCAAGCCTGCGGCGGCGAGGCGAGGAACGACGCCGGAACGGTTCTACCCGGCCTCGCCGGTCGATCTGCAGCCGGACTCCTACATCCTCTACAGGATCGTTGGAAACGATCTCGTGCCGCGCCATGTCGAGGGGCAGTCGAGAACCAATGTGAAGTTCATCCTCGATCATGAACCCGAATTCGAGAACTGCGAGAAACGCTGGATCGTCAATCGCATCATCGATCAGCGGGAGGAGGGCCGAATCGTCTCCCTGCTCGAGGCGCACAACCAGAAATACCGGGTCATCCACTTCGATCCGCAGGAATACCGGCAGATCGGCTGGGACCTGGACAGGTTCGGGGCGGCGTCGTTCTTCGACAGCGAGGCCTTCGGCAAGCTCGATCCCGTGCGCTCGGCGCGCGCCATCGATGCCGCCTACCGCCTCAAGAATCTCTATGTGATGCACAATAACGGAGCGCGCAACGCGGCGCTGGAAGACGGGCGGGGACAGGCGAAATGGATCCTGCCATGGGATGGCAATTGTTTCCTTTCGGCCCGGGCCTGGCGCGATCTGAGCCGGGATGTGGCGGCGCAATCGCGCAGGCGCTATTTCGCGGTTCCCATGCAGCGCGTGACCGACAATTCGGTGCTGCTGCGTGACGATTTCGAGCCGGATCCGCTCGAGGAGCCGCAGCTTGTCTTCCGCACGGATGCGGCCGAGACCTTCAACCCCGATTTCGCCTATGGCCGCCGGCCGAAGGTGGAACTCCTGTGGCGGCTCGGCATTTGCGGGCCCTGGGACCGGTGGAAGGACGAACCCTGGGACCTCGCCCGGCGGGAAGCGGCGCCCGAGGCCGGGCTTGCCGGAAAGGCGGGATGGGTGGCGAGGCTAGCCTCCGGCGTCGACGAACTGGAATCGCAGGGCGACAAGGGCAGTTTCCGCAATCGCGGCCTGGTGCGGGCGGCGGCGATCCGCTCCACCATCGACTTGCTGGACCGTCAGCTGGACGCCGGTTTCGGCCTGCCCGTATTCTATCGCCGGGGCGACATCGAAACCACCCGCAAGGCGCTGGACGAGGGCGAGGGGACACCGGCGGGCAGGCTGGCGGCCGATCTGATGCGCCGGGCCGAGAAGGCGCTGGGCGAGGGCGTGTTCTCGGTGGTGGACAAGTCTTCCTCGCCGCCCAGCGGCGATCCGCACGACTACTGGCATCCGGCCCCCTATTGGTGGCCAAACCCCAACACGCCGGACGGCCTGCCCTATGTCCGCCGGGACGGCCAGCGCGCGCCGGGAACGCGGATGCATGATCCGCAAAGCCACAAATACGACCGCACGCGGCTGCAACAGATGTTCGACAACACGACGCTTTGCGCCCTGGCCGCGAGCGTCTCGGGCCGGACGAACCTTGCCGAACACGGCGCGAAACTCGTGAGAACCTGGTTTCTCGATCCCGCCACCAGAATGAACCCGCATCTGAACTACGCCCAGGTTCGCCTCGGAAAGGATGGCAACCGGGGCGCGGCCACCGGCGTCATCGAGTTCAAGGATTTGTACTATTTTCTCGACGCGGTGCGGCTGCTGGAAAGGGCGGGAACGCTCGGCGGCGAGGATCGCGAGGCGTTCGCCGCATGGCTTCATCGATATCGCGAATGGCTCGGGGAAAGCGAGCAGGGCAGGCGCGAGGCCGCCAGCAACAACAATCACGGCACCTATTTCGATCTGCAGGCCATCGCCATCGCCTCCTATCTGGAGGATGCGGAGGAGGTGCGGAATATCTATTTCAGGGCCCTGTCGCGCGCCCGCAGGCAAATCGCGCCGAATGGCGAACAGCCAGAGGAATTGAAACGCACCCTCACGCAGCATTACGTCACCTTCAACCTGCAGGGTCTCATCAACGTTTTCCGCATCGCGAGAGCGTCGGGCCGGCCGCTTCTGGGGGCGGAGAATTGCGGGGTGGATCGACTGCGGTCCGCCTATGAATGGATCACCGCCCACGACCACGAAAACTGGCCCTACGAGCAGATCGAAGCTTTCGACAAGGAACGCCTGCTGCCGCTGCAGCATTCGGCAAGGACGCTCGGCATCGGCGGGATTGCGCAGGACGGCGATCTGCTGTCCTGCAAGCCGGTATTCGACCCGCACGACGCCATCCATCCCTTCTGGAACATTGCAGCGATAACGCGATAAGTTGTGAAAATGCGCACCGCCGGTCCCTGAGACGCTCACGAGGCCGGCGGAAACAATGCGGGAGCGACCATGGACGCAACACTGATACTGCCCAAGAGCCATGGCGCCACACAGGCCGGCCGCATCGTCTTCATGGGAGCGGACGGCAAGGTTGTCGGCGTGCAGGCATTTGACGATCCGAAGGCGGCGGTCGCGATGGACGATGCGCTTCGCGGCCGCGTTCGCAAATACAAGGTCCAGGGCCGCGTCGAGGGGAAATGGCGGATCGTCGGCAAGGTCAATTCCCTGCCGCACGAAACGCAGGCGACGCTGATCACGCCAGCGGCCCAGGGCGCCACCGGCGCCGGGCGCATCGTCTTCCTGGCGCAGGGCGGCGAGGTTGTCGGCGTACAGAAATTCGCCGACCCGTCAGCTTCCCTGGCGGTCGACGCAGGGATCCGCGACCAGGCCCTGCGTTACAAGGTCCAGATGCTGATTGACGGAAAGTGGCGGATGGTCGGCAGGATTTGCGCCCTGCCCGCTTCGAGCGGCGAAAGCGGCGCGCCGCCGGCCCCGGCCCCGGAGATCGAGGAGACCGGCTGCTACTCGCTCGGCGAGTCCGCGACCCGGTTCCTGGCCTATGGCTTCGATTTCCGCATGGACATATTCGACAGCGCGATGGAGGAACTTTCCGAGAAGTCGGCGGACCGGCAGGCGGGGCCGCCGCTTCCGGTGGCCGGCAGTCGCCGCGAGCAGATCGACGCGATGAGGGAAGCGATCATCGCCTCCGTCAGGAGCCTGGTCGAAACGGTTCCCGAGGGCGCGGTTTCGATCGGCATTACCGGCGGGCTGGATTCGCGGCTGATCTACAGCGCCTTGCGCCACGTGCTGCCGGCGGACCGGATATTTCCCTTCACCCTCGGCTATCCCGGCCAATACGACCTCGATTTCGTCAAGGCCTGGATTCCGGACGTCATTCCGGGGCACCTGTTTGTCGAGACCCGTGAAATCACCTGGAGTTTAGAGAGGGAACTGCAGAGACGAACAATCATCGGTCGTCCGGGAGCGTATTCCTCGAAGCCGCTGATGATGGACATTCTTTACGAAAAGGGCGTGCCGAAGCCATGCCTCCATGGCTTCATGGGAGATGCGCTTCTCGGTTCGGCGAGAATAGATCATGGCGAGGCCGTGCAGGACTGGGATACGGCCGTCTCCCAGTTCATCACCAAGAACAACCGTTGGAGGTTGCAGGAGCTCTTCTCCCACGAGGATCTGAAACGCTACCTCCCGCCGCAGCCGGACAGGGAAATTGCGGGAATGGATCACTACGCCATTCTCGACTACGGGCTGCGCCAGCGGCAGCGCATCCTTGCCGAATCAAGCATCGCCCTGACGCCCTATACCGACGCGCGATGGCTGCAGGTGCTTCTGTCCATCGAAAATCTGGACGAGCGGCAGGCGGTCTATTTCGAGTTCGTTCGCGAATTCGCGCCGGACGTCTTCCCCGAGATCGTCGAATTCGACATGACCGATCGCGACCAGCACAAGAAGTTTCGCGCAAAGTTCACGCGCGAGGCCGATCTTGCGTTGATCGAGAATCCGCTCAGGAACGACGACGGCACGCCGTATTTTCGCCAGTTGAGATCGGATGGCGGCGGATATCTGCATGGAAGGCAGTTCTGCGACCGGGCCGAATATTCGAACCATCCCGGTTTCAGGCGGTTCGTTGACGAGGGCATGTCGTTGCTTCGCGCTCGCGGAGTTTTCGCCGATTCCTTCATGGATCGGGTCTGGGCAAACTTCATGGGCGGGTCGAAATTGGCGTCGGAACAGGTGAAGGGGCTCGTCAGTTTCGAATTGAACCTGCACACAGGCGTGATTTCCCTGTGAGCCACGCCTTCCGCGCATGGCGCGTCATCGCGGCGCGGCGCAATCACGCTCGCGAGGCGCGCATCGGCGCGGCCGGGTCGGCAAGATCGTCCTGCATATCCGGCTCCTGTGCGCATGCCTCGATGACGCCATCGCGCAATTCGTAGCGGTATTGGGCTCCGGTGATCGTGCTCATCCTGTGGGCGATGATCAGCGTCGTGCGGCCCTTCGTCAGATTCTCGATGGCGTTGCGCACGATCTGGTCCGACTTGTCGTCCAGCGCCGACGTGGCCTCGTCCAGCAGCAATATCGGAGCATCCTTGAGCAGGGCGCGCGCGATCGCGATGCGCTGGCGCTGCCCGCCGGAAAGATTGCCGCCATTCTCCGCGATCTCGCTGTCGAAGCCCTTGGGCAGGGCCTCGATGAACTCGGTCGCATAGGCCGCATCGGCAGCGGCCCTGACCGCCTCGTCGCTGGCGCCGGGCCGGCCGAGGCGGATGTTCTCGGCCACGGTTCCCGAGAACAGGACGCTGTCCTGGCTGACAAAGGCGATGTTGCGCCGCAGCTGCTTGAGCGGAATGTCGTCGATGGGGCGGCCGTCTATCGTGATCGTCCCCGACCACGGCTTGTAGAAGCGCAGCAGCAGCGAGAAGATCGTGCTCTTGCCGACGCCCGATTCCCCGATCAGCGCGACCATCGAGCCGGGCTCGATCTCCAGCGTCACGTCATTGAGGACCCGCTTCTTGCGGTATCCGAAACGGACATTCGCGAAGGAGATCGCACCCTTCAGCGCCGGAGCGTCCTGCGCCGGTTCGCTCGAATCTTCCACCGCGCCCTGATCGAGCAATTCATACAGCATGGAGACGCCCTTGAGCGGGCGCTGAAGATTGATGTGCAGGCGGGCGAGGCGCTTAGCGGGCTCATAAGCCAGGAGGAAGGCGGCGACGAAGGCCATGAATTCGCCGGGCGTCTTGCCGATGGTCAGCGTCTGCCAGCCGGCATAAAGGATCATCAGGCCGATCGAGATGCCGCCCAACGTCTCCATCAGCGGGCTGGTGCTCGCCTGGATCTGCACGGCCCTGTTGGCGCGCGCCTCCAGCCCGGTGACCGCCTTGCGGACGCGGTCCTCCATCTCCCCCTCCAGCGTGAAGGACTTGACGACCTTCAGCCCGCTGAGCGCTTCCTGCGTGGTGGCGATGACGCCGGCCATCGCGCCATATTCCTCCGAGGAAAGACTGCGAAGCTGCCTGACGATCCGCGA
>JAUIBM010000123.1 GCA_030428345.1 Alphaproteobacteria bacterium
GGGGCATCATGCGACGATGGACTGGCTGCCGGCGACGATGCAGCGGCGCGCCAGTCCCGACGCCATGTGGGCGGATGCGCGCTCGGCCATCGTTCTGGGGATGAATTACGGACCGGACACCGACCCGATGGAAACGCTCGGCCTGCGCGGGCGGGCGACGATCTCGGTCTATGCGCGCAATCGCGACTATCACGATCTGGTCAAGGGCCGGCTCAAGCAATTGGCCGGCAAGGTCGCGGCGATGACCGGCAGCGAGGTGAAGGTCTTCGTCGACACCGCCCCGCTGATGGAAAAGCCGCTCGCCCAGCAGGCGGGGCTGGGCTGGCAGGGCAAGCACACCAATCTGGTCTCGCGCGAGTTCGGCTCCTGGCTGTTTCTCGGCGCGATCCTGACTGCCGCCGAACTTGCGGCGGACGATGCAGAATCCGACCATTGCGGCTCCTGCCGGGCCTGTCTCGACATCTGCCCGACCGATGCCTTTCCCGCGCCCTACCGGCTGGATGCGCGGCGCTGCATTTCCTATCTGACGATCGAGCACAAGGGGCCGATCGCGCCGGAATTTCGTTCAGCGATCGGCAACCGCATCTATGGATGCGACGACTGCCTGGCGGTCTGCCCCTGGAACAAGTTCGCCGAGCAGGCCAGCGAGGCGAAGTTGCAGGCCCGCCAGGACCTTGTCGCTCCGCCGCTGGCCGAACTGGCGGCGCTGGACGACGCGGCCTTCCGCGCCCGCTTCTCCGGTTCGCCGATCAAGCGGATCGGCCGCGCCCGCTTCATCCGCAACGTGCTGATCGCCATCGGCAACAGTGGCGATAGGGAATTGTCGGCGAGCGCGATGGCGCATCTAGGCGACGGCGAGCCGATCGTGCGCGGCGCGGCCATCTGGGCATTGACGCAACTGTTGTCGAAAGACGAAATGCGGAGATTGCGCCGCGAGACCAATGAAGACGATGACATGGTCGCGGCGGAATGGCGCCTGGCGCTCGGCGAGGAGGGTTTGAATTGAGTGAATTGCTGATCTTCGGGGCCGGTTACTCCGCCTTGGCCTGCGCCCGGCAGTCGGCCGGCAAGTATGACGCGATCACCGGCACGACCCGCTCGCCCGAAAAGGCGGCGCGCCTCTCGGCGGAGGGGGTGTCCCCGATCGTCTTTGCCGGCGAATCGACGCCCGCCCTCAGCGAGGCGATTGCCCGCGCGACCCATGTCCTGGTCTCGATCGCGCCGGACAAGGCCGGCGATCCGGTGCTCGCCGCGCTGGGCGAAGAACTGGCGGCGGCGGAGAATCTGCGCTGGATCTGCTATCTGTCGACGGTCGGCGTCTATGGCGACCATGGCGGCGGATGGATCGACGAGACGACGCCATGCCACCCGCAATCGGCCCGCTCGGTCGAACGCGTCGCCGCCGAGCAGGCGTGGCGGGCGCTGGCGCAGGCAAGAGGCTTGCCGCTGGCGATCTTCAGGCTTTCCGGCATTTACGGGCCGGGACGCAACGCCTTCATCAATATCGAGAAGGGAACGGCCCGCCGGCTGGTCAAGCCGGGCCAGGTGTTCAACCGCATCCATCGCGACGACATCGCCAGGGCGTTCGACCTGGCCGCGCAGATCGAGGCTGACGGCGACTTCAACATCACCGATGACGAGCCGGCCCCGCCGCAGGATATCGTTGCATTCGCCTTCAGCCTCGCCGGCCGCCAACCCCCGCCCGAAATCGACTTCGAGACAGCGGAACTCTCGCCGATGGCGCGCAGCTTCTACGGCGAGAACAAGCGGGTCTCGAACGCGAAATCGAAGCAGGTGTTGGGCATGAGCTATGGCTATCCGGACTACCGCACCGCCCTCGCCCGCATGTGGAACGAGAACTGTTGGCGCTGATCGGGGTCAGCCCTGTTCGAACCCGGTCAGCACATTGGCGGCGTTGAGGCCCAGTTCCTGGACGCCATAGCCGCCCTCCATGCAGAACAGCGTCGGCAGCCCGGCCTGCGCCAGCACGCTTCCATAGCGGATGAAATCCTCGCTCGTGAGCTTGAAGAAGGAAATCGGATCGCGCTCGAAGGTGTCGACGCCGAGCGAGACGACCAGCGCCTGCGCCCCGAATCCGGCAATGCGCGCCAGCGCGTCGTCCAGGGCCTCCAGCCATTGCGGATAGCCGGTTCCCGATGGCAGGGGATAATTGGCGGTGGCGCCTTCGCCCTGGCCTTCGCCGGTCTCGTCGGCAAAGCCCAGGAAGTGCGGAAACGCATGCTCGGGATCGCCATGGATCGAGGCGAAGAACACATCGCCGCGTCGGTAGAAGATGTCCTGCGTGCCATTGCCGTGGTGGAAGTCGACATCGAGCACCGCGACGCGGCCCGCCCCCCGCTCGAGCAGGCGCTGCGCGGCGATGGCGGCGTTGTTGAGGAAGCAATAGCCGCCGAACTGGTCGATCGAGGCATGATGGCCCGGCGGGCGGCACAGCGCGAAGGCGGCGCGATTGCCGTCGGCCACATGGTTGGCGCCGGCGAGCGCGCTGTCCATCGAGGAAACGGCCGCCCGCCATGTGCCTTGCGTGATCGCCGTTTCCGCGGCGAAGGCGTAATAGCCGAGCGCGCCGTCTATGTCGGCCGGAACGCGGTTCTGCACCATGCGGCGGACCGGAAAGCAGGAGGGGATAGCCTCGCCCTCATAGCCGTCCGCGGCCCAGCGCTCCCAGGCCGTCTGAAGGAAAGCGACATAGCCGGCGTCGTGCAGCTTGAGCGCCGTCTCCAGGCCATGGGATGGCGGCTCGTGAAAGTCGCCATGGCCCTGTTCGCGCAGCGCGGCGGCCACCAGTTCGGCGCGGAACGGTCCTTCGAAGGGTTTGACCAGCAAGCCGCCATGCAATTCGCTGGCCGCGTCTCGCAATTGGTGGTC
The DNA here is from genome assembly GCA_030428345.1 of Alphaproteobacteria bacterium. GTDB lineage: Bacteria > Pseudomonadota > Alphaproteobacteria > Rhizobiales > Rhizobiaceae > BOKV01. Next base: position 2,890 of record JAUIBM010000123.1, read on the forward strand.
GGGAGAGAAAAATACTCGCATGGGCGCTATCTCTTGAACGGATGAATGTGCAACCTAGCGGCGGCGGGCCACGCGGTCACGCCGGTTCATTCCCGTGCCGCATTTTCGGTGCAGATGCGACATTTCGGCGGGGTTGGTTGGTGGGGTTGCGGTGTTGCACCTTACGTAATAGTAAGAATTTTACGATCAAGCGACGGCGGGGGCGTAGCTCCGGGCCCAACGAACGGAAGGAACCAGCATGAGCCTCGAATCGGCAGCAGAAGCGATCCGCGCCCGCATGGGCGGAAACTCCAGCCTTGGCGCGACGGTCAAATTCGATTGCGGAGAGGAAGGCGTCGTGTTCATCGACGCGGCCTCGACGCCGAGCACCGTGACCACCGAGGACGGCGCGGCGGATTGCACCGTCAAGTGCAGCCTGGATACGCTGGAAGCGCTGGTCGCCGGCGATCTGGACGCAACGTCCGCCTTCATGCAGGGCAAGATCAAGGTCGAGGGCGACATGGGCGTCGCCATGCGGCTTTCCTCGGTCCTGTAACCGGCAGACCGGCTGCAATTGGGGCGCGGGGTTCGTGCGAACGCCCGCTGCCCCTGCGCCTCGCCCGGCTCAGGCGATTTCCGATGCCCAGGGCGGATTGGCCCCGACCCGGGAGACCGTGATTGCGGCGACCTTGGCGGCTAGCTCAAGCGCCGGACGCAATTGTGCTTCTTCCAGTTGCCGCAATGCTGGCCGGCTCAGCACGCCGGCGCGCCTGAGGCCGGCCAGAAGGCCGGCATTGAACGTGTCGCCGGCGCCGACCGTGTCTACCACGGTTGCGGGAATCGCGGCGGTTTCGAACCGGCCCTTGCGGGTGATGGCGACAGCGCCTTTATCGCCGCGCGTCAGGATGACGAGCGAGGCGTTCCTGGCGAGCCATCCGGCCGCGATGTCCTCGAACGCGATGTCGGGCCTGAGCCAGGCGAGGTCCTCATCGGACACCTTCACGATATCGGCGAAATTCAGCATGCGGTCCAGCCGGGCGCGATAGATCGCTTCCTCATCCACGAAGCCGGCGCGAATATTGGGATCGAGCGAGATCACCGCCCGGTCCTTCAGGCTTGTCGCCAGCGCCTCGAACGTGCTGCCGCAGGGTTCCGGAATAAGGCTGATCGCGCCGAAATGCGCGGCCGTAACGCCCTGCGGATCGGGCAGGTCGGCATCCGTGATCATGCGCCCGGCGGTCATCTCGTCATAAAAGGCGTATTCGGCATGGCCGTCGGTCAGTTTGACGAAGGCAAGGGTCGTCGGCAGCGAGGAACGCGGGCAAAGCGAATGATCGACCCCCGACTGTTCCAGCCCGGCGATCAGGATTTCGCCCATCAGATCGGTCGAAATGCCGCAAAAGAAGCTTGCCTTCTCGCCCAGCCGGCCGAGCGCGATGGCGGTGTTGAACACCGCGCCGCCCGCCACCGGCAGGAACACCGCCTCGCCGCTCGGCAATTGGCGCGGCAACATGTCGATAAGCGCTTCGCCGCAACACAGGATCATCGTCAACTCCGTTCGTCTTGTTCATCGCCTGCGGGCGATCCGCATGGCGTTGCAATCAGGCAGGCGGGAAAGGCGCCCCCTGCCGGGGCGCGAGGCATGGCGCTCACCGCATGTCGCGCATCAGCGTGTTCTGGTCGATCAGATAGCGGTCGAACAGCGGCAGGCTGGCCCCGCCGAGGGAGCGCGCCAGCGAGCCCATGGTTCCCTCTTCCAGTCGGGGAATGGCGATTCCCTGCGAATCGAGCCTGCGGATCTCGACCGCGACGCGTTCCACCAGCTGGCGGCGGATCTCGACGGGAAAGCCGCCATCGATCATCGCCGCCTCGAAGTCGATGACCGAGGCCGCCGCCATGATCGCATGGGCGAGGCCGCGCGCGGCGATGCTCATCCAGGCGTCGACATGAACCGCGAACCCGGACCAGTCGTCGGCTTCCGCCCATAGCGGGGAAGGATCGAGCCCCGCCGATTTGAGCCGGCGCTCGAGCACGACCAGTGAGGCCTGGTCGATCAGCTGCTCCGCGCCGGTCGGGCCGGGAACCGGCATGGAGCCGAGCGCGCCGGCATTGCCGGTGCGTCCCGAGTAAAGGCCGCCATTCAGCACCACCCCGCCGCCGACAAAGGTGCCGATGTGGAAATAGATGAAATCCTGGCGATGCGGCCGTCGGCCGAACGCCAGTTCCGCCCCGCAGGCCGCCGTCGCGTCGTTCTGGACATAGACCGCATGGCTGGTGAATTCCATGAGCGCGGCGCGGATGTCGAAATCGCGCCATTTGTCCATTTCTTCCGCCGGCGCGCCCGATTCCTCGGCCCAGGCCCAAAGTTCGAAAGGCGTGGCGATGCCGATGCCGGCGATGCGGTGTGAATCCGCGCCCAGGCGCGTCTCCGCGCTGGCGATCGCCGTGCGTGCGAATTCGACCACTTTGTCGGGACAGGGCCAGGCATAGGTCTGGCGGGTTCGATCGACGATCCGGCCGAGGAAATCCACCAGGGCGGTGTCGGTGCTGCGCCGGCCGATCTTGACACCCAGGAAGTAGGCGCCGACCGGGTTGAGCGACATGGGAATCTGCGGCTGGCCGACCTTGCCACGGACCGGCTTGCCGCGAATGAGCAGGCCGTCGCCCTCCAGCGCGCGAACGATCACCGAGACGGTCTGCGCGGAGAGGCCGGTGGCGCGCGCGATTTGCGCCTTGGCGATGCTGCCGCGCTGGCGAACGAGCGTCAGCACGAGGCGCTCGTTGAAGGCGCGCATGCCGCTCTGATTGGATCCGCGATGCGCGAGCGCGGAAGTGTCCACGCCGCCATCGCCGCTGATCGGCATATCCGTCAATCACCCCTCCCGCTGATCGGCCGGCATAATGTCAGCGCCGGTCGCGAACGCAAGCCGGCATTTGTGTGTGCTGCAGGATGCCTCGCCAGCATCCGGACGTCAATTACTAAATCAGATTGATTTATTTATTGACAGTAATGCGGGAAAGTGATTTTTTGCGATCGCCGGGACGGGGAGGAACGCCGAGACCGGTTCTTGGGAGGAGAATTGCGGACATTGCGTCCGCTCCCTCCCGCTTGATCAATCAAACCGGGAGGATTCCTGTGACCATTTCCAACACATTGAAGACCGCATTGCTGGGCGCCGCCGCGGCCGCCCTGTTCGCCGCCGCACCGGCCAGCGCCATGGATGTGGGCGCCTGCCTCGTCACCAAGACCGACACCAACCCGTTCTTCGTGAAGATGAAGGAAGGCGCGGAAGCCAAGGCCAAGGAACTCGGCGTGACGCTGAAGTCCTATGCCGGCAAGATCGATGGCGACAATGAGAGCCAGGTCGCCGCGATCGAATCCTGCATCGCCGACGGCGCCAAGGGCATCCTCATCACGCCCTCCGACACCAAGGCGATCGTCGACACCGTGAAGAAGGCGCGTGACGCCGGATTGCTGGTTATCGCTCTCGACACGCCGCTGGATCCCGTCGATGCGGCGGACGCGACATTCGCCACCGACAATTTCAAGGCCGGTGAACTGATCGGCCAGTGGGCAGCCGCCTCGCTCGGCGACAAGGCCGCGAACGCCAAGATCGCCTATCTCGACCTGACTCCCTCCCAGCCCACCGTCGACGTTCTGCGCGACCAGGGCTTCATGAAGGGCTTCGGCATCGATCTCGCCGATCCGAACAAGATCGGCGACGAAAGCGACGCCCGCAATGTCTGCCACGACATCACCAACGGCAATGAAGAAGGCGGCCGCAAGGCGATGGAGAACTGCCTGCAGAAGGATCCGGGCATCAATGTCGTCTACACGATCAACGAGCCGGCCGCCGCGGGCGCTTACGAGGCGCTGAAATCGGTAGGCATGGAAAGCAATGTGCTGATCGTCTCCGTCGACGGCGGTTGCCCGGGCGTGAAGAATGTCGCCGAGGGCGTGATCGGCGCGACATCGCAGCAATATCCGCTGCTTATGGCTTCCAAGGGCATCGAGGCGATCGCCGCCTACGCCAAGGACGGCACCAAGCCTGAGGCCACCGAAGGCAAGGGCTTCTTCGACACCGGCGTGGCGCTTGTCACCGATGAACCGGTTGACGGTGTGGAGAGCATTTCCGTTGAGGAAGGTATGGATCTCTGCTGGGGCTGATGCCCTGGCTGCATCCACACCACGGATCTGAAAGGGGAGGGCGGCCGTGTCCGCCTTCACCTACAATCTTCCAGTGATACCGCCGCAGGGCACGGATTTATTCGTGTCCCAACAGGGATATGGAGCACCAAGCATGTCAGAGACTAACGCGGGACAGGACTACGAAAAAAGCCTGTCGAAAAGCGCCTCGGAAGTTGCAACTTTTGTCGATGAGAGAACCGGTCTGGGGCACCGGCTGCAACACACGCTGCACGTAACACCTGCACTTGTGCCATTGATCGTGCTTGTGTCGGCCATCATCGTCTTCGGCCTTTTGCTGGGCTCGAAGTTTTTCTCGCCCTTCGCCCTGACACTTATTTTGCAGCAGGTTCAGATCGTGGGCATCCTCGGCGCGGCCCAGGCGCTGGTCATCCTGACGGCGGGCATCGACCTGAGCGTGGGCGCGATCATGGTGTTCAGCTCCGTTATCATGGGCCAGTTCGCATTCCGCTATGGCATTCCCGTGCCCCTGGCTGTGGCGGG
>JAUIBM010000124.1 GCA_030428345.1 Alphaproteobacteria bacterium
TCATGCCGGTATTCGTGCTGTCGACTTCGGCCATGCCGGCGATCATGCGGCTGACCCGCGCCGGCATGCTCGACGTCCTGTCTTCCGATTACATCCGCACTGCCTATGCCAAGGGATTGCCGGCGATCAAGGTCGTGTTCAAGCACGCCTTACGCGTGGCGATCCTGCCGGTGGTCAGCCTCGCCGCCGTTCAGCTCGGCGCCCTGTTCAACGGTTCGGTGATTGTCGAATCCATCTTCGCGCTGCAGGGGGTCGGCTACCTCGCCTATGAGAGCATCAGCCGCGCCGACATTCCGACCATCCAGGCGGCGGTGCTGCTGTTTTCGGGCATATTCATCACCACCACCCTCGTCGCCGATCTGATCAATGCCTGGCTCGATCCCAGGATCAGGGTGCACTGAGCATGAGCGATACGGAAACCGTCAGGATCGAACGTGAAACCGGTCATGAAGTGACCGGCGAATTGCCGCCGCGCCAGGCGATGCTGCGCCGCGCCCGCCGCCATCCGGGCTTTCTTCTGGGCGTTGGCCTGCTGGCGGCTCTCGTGCTGTTCGCCTTCATCGGCCCGCTGGTGTGGCCCTACGACACCTATGCGCAATCACTGACCAACCGGCTCGTGCCGCCGGTCTGGCATGCGAAGGGAAGCTGGGTCCATCCGCTCGGCACAGACCATCTGGGCCGCGATCTCGTTGCCCGGCTGATCCAGGGCGCGCAGATATCGCTGCTCATCGGTTTCCTGGCCACCGCGCTCTCCGGTGTCATCGGCACAGCCATGGGGCTGTCGGCCGGCTTCTTCGGCGGCCGGGTCGATGCCGTGATCAGCTATTTCATCACCATCCGGCTGGCGATGCCGACCATTCTCGTCGCGCTTGCCGTGGTATCGATCATCGGCGGTTCGCTGACCATCATGATCCTGGTGCTGGGCCTGCTGATCTGGGACCGTTTTGCGGTGGTCTCCCGCACGGCGGGCCGCCAGATCGCTTCCAATGAATACATCGCTGCCGCGCAGGCGATCGGCGTGCCGGTCTGGCGCATTCTGTTTTCGGAGATCCTTCCCAACCTTGCCGGCCATGTCATCGTCATCGCGACGCTCGAAATGGCGCATGCGATCCTGCTCGAATCCGCGCTTTCCTTCCTCGGCATCGGCGTTCAGCCGCCCATGGCCTCGCTCGGCCTGATGGTGGCGGAAGGCAAGGAGCACATGTTCTTCCGGCCCTGGGTGGTGGGCATTCCGGGTGCCGCGCTCTTCCTGCTGGTGCTCGCCATCAACTATATGGGGGACGGCCTGCGCGACATCGCTGCGCCGGAGAGCCGCGCATGACGCTGACCGCGCTGAAAGCTCCGCCAACCCAGGACGACGGTTCCGGCAAGGGCCGTGGCCTCGTCGTCGAAGGCCTCACGGTCTCCTTTGAAAAGGAAGACGGAATCTTCAAGCCCGTGCGCGACGTCAGCCTTTCCACCACGCCGGGGCAGACGCTGTGCATTGTCGGCGAATCGGGTTGCGGCAAGTCGCTGACCTCGCTCGCCGTGATGGGCCTGCTGCCCCGCGCCGCGAAAGTCACCGCCGACCGTCTTTCCTTCAATGGCGCCGACCTGCTCGACATCAGTCCCCGCCGGCTGGCCCAAATACGCGGCGACCGCATTTCGATGATCTTCCAGGATCCGATGTCGTCGCTGCACCCGACCTTCACCATCGGCAATCAGATGATCGAGATCATGCGCCAGCATCGCAAGGTGAGCCGGGCGCAGGCGCGCGAGCGCGCCGTCGACCTGTTGGAGCGCGTCGGCATCACGGCCGCCGGTCAGCGGCTCGGCCAGTATCCGCATCAGCTTTCGGGCGGACTTCGCCAGCGCGTCATGATCGCCATGATGCTGATGTGCGAGCCGGACCTGATCGTCGCCGACGAGCCGACCACCGCACTCGACGTCACCATCCAGGCGCAAATCCTGGCGCTGCTCAAGGATCTGCAGAAACAGTTCGGCCTGACGCTGGTGCTGATCACGCACGACATGGGCATTGTCGCGCGCACCGCCGACGAGGTCGCGGTCATGTATGCCGGCCAGGTTGTCGAGCGAGGCACGGCAAGCCAGGTGATCAGCGCGCCGCTGCATCCCTATACGCGCGCCCTGATGGATTGCCTGCCGGTGCCGGGGACGCAGCCGCGCGGCACGCATCTGGGCAGCATCCCCGCCACCGTCCAGCAGATCTACGGCGACCCGAAAGCCTGCCTGTTCGCCAATCGCTGCGCCCATGCGCACGCGGCCTGCCGCGCGGGACCGGTCGGGGAGACCTCGCCCGGCGAGGGGCGGAGCTGGCGCTGCGTACTCGACCCGAAGGCCTTGCCGTCGCGGCGCGCGGCGGCCGCGATTGCCACGGACGCGCGGGAAACAGCTTCTGGCGAAGTGGGCGAAAACGTCATGGAACTGCGTGGCGTCGATCAGACCTTCTGGGTTCGGCGCGGCCTGTTCGGCGAGGCGCGCAGGCTTGCCGCCGTCAGCGATGTCTCGCTCGAACTCAAGCGCGGCGAGGTGCTGGGCCTCGTCGGCGAATCGGGTTGCGGCAAGTCGACGCTCGCCCGGCTGCTGCTCGGCCTCAACCGGCCCGACGCCGGTGATGTCCTTCTCGACGGCAAATCGATCGCGCAGGCCGACCAGCGCGTCATCGCGCGGCGCATTCAGCCGATCTTCCAGGACCCTTATTCCTCGCTCAATCCGCGCAAGACGGTCGGCGAGATCGTCAGCCTGCCGCTGAGCGTCCACAAGGTCGGGGATCGCCGCGAATGGAAGGGCAAGGTCGAGGAACAGCTCGAGCGGGTCGGCCTGCCGGGCAGGTTCATCCACTCCTATCCCAACCAGTTGTCGGGCGGCCAGCGCCAGCGCGTCTCCATCGCGCGCGCCCTGATCATGCGTCCGGAGATCGTCGTCTGCGACGAGCCGACCTCGGCGCTCGATGTTTCGGTTCAGGCGCAGATCATCAACCTGCTGATCGATCTGCAGAAGGAGTTCACCCTCTCCTACATCTTCATCAGCCACAATCTTGCGGTGGTCGAACACCTCGCGAACCGCGTGGCGGTGATGTATCTGGGCCGGATCGTGGAACTGACCGACACGGCGACCCTGTTCGACCGGCCGCGCCATCCATACTCGCAGGCTCTTCTGAAATCTGTGCTGACGCCGGAGCCCGGACGCGGCATTCCAGAATCCACGGTCGGTGCGGGTTTTCCCAATCCGCTCGACCCGCCATCGGGCTGCGCCTTTCATCCACGCTGCCCCTTTGCTGTCGATCGCTGCCGACGCGAACGCCCGGCATTGCAGACGGATGCCACCGGCGCCGTCGCCTGCCACCGGGCCGGCGATCCGGAATTGGCGATGGCCCGGACAAGTGACCATTGAGACTACCGGAGGGGCAGGAAATGGCGGAAGCCAAATTGATGACGATAGAGCGCGATGTCGTCGCGGTGATGCGGGACGGCGTTCATCTGGCGACCGACATCTATCGCCCGGCAGATGCCGGTCCGCTGCCGGTGCTGCTGTGCCGTACGCCCTATGACAAGACCAATGCGGGGCTGAGCGCCAATGCGCGACAACTTGCCAAGCGCGGCTATGTCGTTGCCGTTCAGGACATCAGGGGACGCTACGCCTCCGATGGCGTGTTCCAGTGGAACCACCTGCCCGAAGGTTGGGACAGGGAAGGGGAGGACGGTTACGATTCAGTCGAGTGGGCGGCGGGCATCGAGGGCAGCGACGGACGGGTCGGCACATTCGGCCATTCCTACGAAGCCTGGCTGTCCTGGCGCGTTGCCGGCATGCAGCCGCCATCGCTCGCCGGCGCTATTGCCTCCGGCATTTCGGTCCGCCATACCGACACCAATTACGGCATCATGGAAATCGGCCGACGGCTGCAATGGATGTATGCGCAGGCCGCCGATGCGCGCCGGCGCACGGGCGACATTTTCGGTCCGCACAAAGGCAAGCAGGCCGGCGAGTTGTGGCATCGCATGGAGCGCGGCAAATGGCTCTGGCACGTGCCGCTCGATACCATACCCGACGACGTGTTCTCGACCCTGACGCCGTTGGTCAGGCACTGGTATCGCAACCAGCATGTCGATCCCTGGGGCTTCGACCGGTTGCATCCGCTGATCAAGGTGCCGACATGCACGGTGACCGGCTGGTGGGATCGCTTTTCCGATGCGGTCGATCATTTCACCGGCATGGAGAAAAACGGACCGCAGGAATTGCGGGGCCGGCACCGGCTGGTGGTCGGGCCGTGGAATCACGGCCTCGACACGCCTACGGGCCGCACGAAGGCGATCGGTCCGAACGGCGCCTATGAGCCGATCGAGGCCAACGCCTACCCGCAATTGGTCGCCGACTTCTTCGATCCGCTGCTGAAGGGCAGCGGCAGGGAGCAGGCGCCAGCCCGCCTCTTCATCGTCAACCGCAATGACTGGATGGAGACGACGCAATGGCCGCCCGAGGGAGCGGCGCCCGTGCCACTCTATCTGGGTGGCGGCAAGGCGAACACGCCGCTTGGCGACGGAAGGCTGACTTTCGACCCGCCGGGTGATGATGCGTCCGCCACCCCCGACACCTATGTCTACGACCCGGCCGATCCGGCAATGAGCCTGATGACGCTCGATGCGCAGGCCGGACAGAACGATCAGGCCCCGAACGGCCGACGCCGCGACATCCTCGTCTTCCAGACGCCGCCGCTGGAACGCGATCTGCTGGCCGTCGGGCCGGCGCATTGCACATTGTGGGTAGCGAGCGACGGCGTGGAAACCGACTTCACAGCGAAACTGATCGAAGTGACACCCGAGGGCGTTGCGAGCAATATCAGCTACGGCATCTTGCGAACCCGTTTCATGGAGGGTTACGACAAGGTGGCGCGCCTGGTGCCGAACGAGCCGACCAGGATCGAGATCAGGCTCAAGCCCTGCGGCATCCTGTTCCGCAAGGGTTCGCGGATCAGGCTCGATATCTCCAGTTCGGATTTTCCCGCCTTCGACCGCAACCACAATACAGGCCGCGAGTTCTGGGCCGACGCCGAACTGCGCCCGGCGCGTCAAACGGTCTTCCACGACAGCAGCCGGCCATCCAGCCTGACGCTGCATTTGCTCAAGGCTGATTGACGAGAGTGGCAGTGGAAAATCAAACCACCGTAGCGGCGGGACTTTTCCGTTGCGGGCGTGGCAAAAAACTTCCGCTCTTGCCGGTCCCTGTCGCTGCCTGATCCCGGCAGATGGCCTTCCTGACAACACGATTTCTTTCCCTGTTTTTCCCGTGGATCAGGGAAAACCGGGTGCGCACACAGGTTCTCGCGAGACTGAGTACACCACCACCCGGGCATGAAGGTCTCGGGCCGTTCTCGAAGAGCATTGAAGCCGGAAATGGCCGCGAAGTGCTGGCAAGGATTCGTCAGGCGATCATCCCATGTGCCGCCTCGAGATGCCCCGACATGCCGGCGGAATGGGGCGTGAGGCGGATCGCCGAAGGCGACGGCAAGACCGCCTTTGGGGAGGCGTTCTTGGCCCACCCGCCAACGACAAATGCCCGGGAGCGTCCCCTCGCAACTTCTGCGGGGAGCGCATGTAGAATTTGGCGCCGGCGTGGGCGTATTCTCCGAACAAGAAGCTCTACTGCATCGGCCCGAACATCGGCCGGCACAAGATGACATCTGAGGAGGTGGACGAGCAGATGGGCCAAGCGGTGACGCCCATCGCCGCAGCCTGACAGTTCCGCTGCACGGGATTGCCGAGTCATCTCCAGATCGCGCCGCAGTCATGGACATGTATGTCCATTTCTACTTTTCTGGTAGAGCGACCCCGTCCAATGCCTCGATGGCGTCCAGCGTGTAGCCGGTCACGCAGACGAGTTCGGCGATTTCGTCGCGCGACGGGCGCACCCCTGTGTGGCAAAACAGATAGTCGGCCGCCGTCAGCGCCCTTTGCAGCGGCGTGTCCCTGATCTCGAGCGCGTTGTAGCCGATCTGGGTGTAGTAGACGATGCGGGCCCGGATGCGGGCCTCGCCCGCGGGAAAGTCAAAGCGCCGGAACATGCCTTCCAGCGCCCCGATGCGCGCGTCGTCCGAGATGTCGACGGCGCGATGGATGGAAGTATTTTGCCGCGCCCAGGCGCGAACCGCGAAATCAAGCCTCGTATCAAAGAGCGTTTCGTCGCTCCACAAGCGGAAAACGTTGACCAGCGAGGCGTTTATGGTCGGCGCCGGCGTGTTGGCCTGATCCACGATCGCCCTGGTGTTGAGTCCCTGCCAGTAGTCGAGAAGCGCATCGAGCAACTCCTCGCGATTGGTGAAATACCAATAGAAGCTGGCACGTGCGCAATCGAGCTTGTCGCTCAGATTGGCGACCTTGACCTGGTCCACGCCTTCGGAAACCAGCGTCTCCAGCGCTGCCTTGATCCAGTCCTCCCGCGTCGTCTTCTGCGGACCGCGACCCGATTTCAGTTGTGGTGGCTTGCTGCTCAAATTGCGTTCCAATCGTCCTTGCCAACCCGAATTATGTACGGTACTGTACGTAATTGTTCGACGGGTGCCATTCGGATATGACCTATTCAGCGTTCAGATTGCTGCACGAAGGACTACGCGATCAGCGTGGCTGGAAACAAGCATGGCGTTCGCCCGAGGCCAAGCCGGACTATGACGTGATCATCGTCGGCGGCGGCGGCCACGGTCTTGCGACTGCCTATTACCTTGCCAGGGAACATGGCGTCCGCCGCGTAGCCGTCCTGGAGCGCGGATGGCTGGGCGGCGGCAATACCGGCCGCAACACGACGGCGATCCGGTCGAACTATTTCTATCCGCAAAGCGCCGCCCTTTATGATCTGGCCGTGCGGCTCTACGAGCGTCTTTCGCGCGAGCTCAACTACAATGTGATGTTCTCGCAGCGCGGCATGCTGGTGACTTGCCATTCCGATGTCGAAATGGAAATGGGCGCCCGTACGGTCAATGCGATCCGGCTCAACGGGATCGATGCCGACCTTTTCGATGCCGATGAAGTGCGCCGGCGGGCGCCGATTCTGAATTTCAGTTCCGACGCCCGGTTTCCGATCCATGGTGCGATCTGGCAGCGCCGCGCCGGTACGGCGCGCCACGACGCCGTCGCCTGGGGCTATGCCCGCGGCGCCGACCGACTGGGCGTCGATATCATTCAGAATTGCGAGGTTGCCGACTTCCTGATCGAAGGCGGCGTTTGCAAGGGCGTCGAGACCTCGCATGGCACGATCCGGGCGGGGCGCGTCGGCGTGGCCGTCGCCGGCAATTCGACCGTGCTTGCCGAGCGCGCCGGACTGAGCCTGCCGATCCATTCCTATTCTCTCCAGGCTTTCGTGACCGAGCCTTTGAAACCGATCATCGACCGCATCGCGTTTTCGCCCGCTTACGGGGCCTATTTCTCGCAATCCGACAAGGGCGGCCTCGTCATCGGCGGCGGGCTCGACAGGGTGCCTTCCTATGCACAGCGCGGCAACACGCCGATGCAGGAGGCTGTTCTTGGCGGGTTGGCCGAGTTCGCGCCGGTGCTCGCCAAGGTCAA
>JAUIBM010000664.1 GCA_030428345.1 Alphaproteobacteria bacterium
CTGCTGACATTGCGCGTTTTCGCGACGGAAATGCGCGCCGATCTGGTGCAGGTGATCATCCGGGAAGGCACGTTCACGAGGGTCGACGACGGACTGACCTTCCATGTCGCCAAGCGCGAGGCGGGCGGCGTGTTGGCCGGTCTTCTGATCTCCGACGAGCGCGAGCCGGGCAAGTCGGTCCTTTTCACCGCTGCCAAGGGCTATATCACCAAGCAGGGCGACAAGGCCTATCTGCTGTTGCGGGACGGGGAAATCCAGCAACGCGACGCCGAGACCGACAATGTGACGGTGATCCGATACGATTCCTACCTGTTCGATCTTTCCACCTTCGCCGCCAAGATCGACATCGGCGACATCCGCCCGAAGGAGCGCACGACGCCGCAATTGCTCGCCACGGGCGTCGACGATCCCTATTTCAAGGACAAGCCGGGCCTGATCCGCTCGCAAATCCATGAACGTTTCTCCGAAATGCTGTGGCCGTTCGCCTATGTGATCGTCATGCTTGCCTTCGCCGGCCACGCCCGCTCGAACCGGCAAAGCCACGGATCGGCCATCGGCACGGGCATGCTGATCGTCACCATCCTGCGTGGCGTTGCCTTTTCGGCGGTCAGCGCCACGAAGTCCGATGCATCGGCCGTGTTCCTCGTCTACGCCTTGCCGCTTTCGGGCATTCTGGGCGGCGGCTACATGCTGGCTCGCAGCCGGCCGATCTCGCTGCATCCCGCGCTTGAGGCGCGGCTGGACCGCAGCAATGCGGCCATCAGGGGAGCGTTCGAAGGGGTGGCGCACCGCTACCTCGAATGGCGCCGCCGTGTTGTCGGGGCGCGCTCATGATCGGGCGCACGCTCAGCCTCTACATCGCCTCGCGGTTCACCCGCACGCTCGTCATCATGGTGGTTTCGCTGCTGGCCTTCATCATCGTGGTGGACTTCATCGATCAATTGCGAAAGGCGGCCGAGCATCCGGAGATCCCGGTGCTGCAATTGCTCAAACTCTCCTCGCTCAAGGCGCCGGTATTTCTCGACAAGGCATTTCCCTTCGCCAGTCTTTTCGCCGCGATGATTACCCTGACACAGCTCAATCTGCGCCTGGAACTGGTGGTCGCGCGCGCGGCCGGCGTCTCCGCCTGGCAGTTCCTGATGCCGGTCAGCGCGGCCGCGGTGCTGATCGGCGTGTTCGCCTCCCTTGTCTACAACCCCCTCGCCGTTACCGCTTTCGAGATGAGCAAGGATGTCGAGACAACGATCTTCGACTCCAAGGACCGCATGCGCCAGGCCGAAGCCTCGGAGTACTGGATCCAGCAGGAAGACAAGAACGGCAGTTCGATCATCAATGCCCGCATCGCGCGCGATGCGGGTCGCCGGCTCGACGACGTGCGTATCCTTCGCCTCGATGAGAGCGGCCGCGTCTACGAGCGAATCGATGCCGCCGACGCCGAATTGGGCAATGGCGAATGGACGATTCACAAGGCCAGGGTGATGGGGCCGGATGCAGTTCCGGTGATGCACGATGTCTACCGAATCGAGAGCGATCTT
>JAUIBM010000125.1 GCA_030428345.1 Alphaproteobacteria bacterium
CCCGCCGGGCTTCAGGTCCGACAGGGCGAGCACGAAATTGTGGCCCCTCACGAACCAGGTCTTGCCTTCCTCATCCGATATCTGCGGATCGGTGTCGTAGAAGGTCGCGAGTTGTTCCTCGGCGATCAGGCCGGTTGCGGGCTTTGCGGCCCCTGCGGCACGCTGCGGCGCGAGAGCGGATCGTGGATCGGACTTGTCATACATGGGATTTCTCTGCTGTGGCGGTGGCGTCGGCAAGGGTCTGGCGCGTCTCTGCAAGGCTCGCCATCGCCGCTTTCCTGAGGAAGCCCTGATCGGTGGAAACAATGAATGCCGAAGCGCCCATTGAGGCGAGTTCGCTGGTGTCGCCGGGCCCACTCACCATGACGCAGACCGGCTTTTGGGCGGCGCGCGCTGCCTCGACGATCGCCTGCGTCGCGGCGCGAACCGGCGCCGAGCCGGAGGAAGTCTCGCCAAAGGCGACGGTCAGGTCGCCCCGGCCGATGAATACGCCGTCCAGTCCTTCAACCGCCATGATTTCCTCAAGACAGTCGAGCGCGTGGGGGTCCTCGATCATCGCGATCACGGCGATGGAGTCGTCTTGTTGCGATGTGTGTTGGGCAATGGTCCGCGCCCCGAAATCTCCGGCCCGCGTTGTCGAGGAATAGCCGCGCGCACCGCCTCGATAGCGCGCCGCCGCCACGACCGCACGGGCCTTCCCCGCGCTGTCGACATGGGGCACCAGCACGCCCGAGGCCCCGCAATCGATGACCGATAGTATTGACGCCGGATCCGCGCTCGGGACGCGGACGAGTCCGCTCAGCCCGTGCGCTCGGCACGCCAGCAAGATCCGGTCCGTGCTCTCGCGATGGATCGGCGCATGCTCTTCATCGATCACCACGAAATCGAAGCCGAGCGTTCCCAATATCTCCGCCGGCATGGTGTGTGCGATCTTCAGGAAGCTGCCGACCAGCAGTTCCCCCTGTCGAAACCTCTGTCTGAATGTCTTGTCGCCGGTCAAGGGGCCCTCCTGTCCAAGTCCGGCGGAGCTTGCCCCTACGAATTGTGCAATCGCAACGCGCGGCATGCCGCATTCCGCCTGACGGAACGGCAAAGCTTGCAGGTTGAGATGGATGGGTGTGGGGGTAGGTTGCAGATCGACCCGCAGAGAAGGGTCGGGGGAGTTGAACCTGAGCATGGCAGTAACCTACGATCTCGTGAGGGATGTTTCGCGCGAGCTTTATGCTCGTGCGCTGATGAAGATTCCCCAGGACACGCACCGCGCTCTGGCCGAGGCGGAACGGCGCGAGACCGATGACAAGTCGCGGCGGGTGCTGCGTTTCCTGCAGGCCTCTGCTCGCAAGAGCGAGGCCGAGGGCCGGCATGCTTGCTCGGATGCCGGCTTTCCAACCTTCTTTGTCAAGATCGGCACGCGGCTGACGCTTGATCTCGATCTGCGGCGCGCCTTTGTCGACGGATTTGCCGCCATGGTGGAAACGATCGATCCGCCGATCCTGAAATTCATCACCAATCCGCTGACGCAAGAACGCAGCTACGCCGGCAAGGACATGCCCAACCTGACCTTCGACGTGCTGGATGGGGCGGACTATCTCGAAATTACCTGCTCGCCTAAGGCGCTGGGTTCCGGGCGTTGGGCCGCCCTGGAAGTCTTCAGCTATCCCACGCTTGAGCAGATCGAGGCCTATGTCATCGACTGCGTCATGCGCGCCGGTTCCCAGCATTGCCCGCCTGTCATCATCGGCGTGGGTATCGGCGGCTCCTTCGACAATGCCGCCAAGATCGCCAAGCGCGCAACACTTCGCGAGATCGGAACGGCGCATCCCGAGCCAATGGTCGCGGAGATGGAAGCGCGGCTGCTTGAGGCGGTGAACGCCACCGGCTTCGGTCCGATGGGGCAGGGCGGGGACACGACCGCATTGGCGGTGCATGTCGATTACTCGGCCGGTCATGGCTTCGTGCCAGTCGCGGTGTGCTTCAATTGCTGGATCAATCGCCGGACCACGGCGCGCATTCACAATGACGGGACGGTGATTCATGTCGAATGACGATGAACCCGTCCGCCTGACCCTGCCGCTTTCGCCGCAGACTGCGCGCAGTCTCAAGGTCGGACAGCAGGTTCTGCTGGATGGCGAGGTGACCGTCACGGTCGGCTTTCCCACCCACAAGCGCATGCTCGCGGCCCTTCAAGCGGGCGAAAACCTGCCGATTGATTTGCGCGGCGGCAGTTTCTTTCACATGGGAACGTGCTGCTACGAGAAGGATGGCCGCCATTATCCGCATTACGTCAATCCGACCACGTCGACCCGCTTCGACGCGCTGATGCCGGGGATCGTAAGATCCCTAGGCCTGACGGCGATCGGTGGAAAGGGCGGCGTGGGTGAGGCGGTGGTCGAAGCCCTGCGCGAGACCGGCGGCGTCTATCTGGCCATGCCCGGCGGCGCTTCGCCCTTGCTGAGCGCGGGCGTCGTCGAACGGCTGGAGACCGCATGGGACGATCTGATCGAACAGTTCAGGCTGTCGCGGTTCGTGCTCAAGGGCTTCGGCCCTCTCACAGTGGGCGTCGACGCCCACGGCAACAGTCTCTATCGCACGCTTTCCGAGCGTGCGCAGGACCGGCTTCCCGCCATCCTGGCGCGCCTTGAAGCCAGAAGAAGCGCCGCTGCGCAGGAAGCGCAGGGCGAAACGAACGAACAGCAACGGAGGAAACCATGAACGCAAGAACCCTGATAGGCTCGTGCATCCTGCTCGGGGCGCTCGGCTTGCCGGCGCAAGCGCAGGACGCCAAGCTCCCACAGACGCTTTCGATGACGAGCTACGATGTCGGCTCGGCCGGATACGCGCAGGCCGTTGCGATCGGCAAGGCGATGAGCGACGGCTACGGCATCAGCCTGCGGGTGCTGCCGGCCACGTCCGACGTGGCGCGCTTGCTGCCAGCAGCGCAAGGACGCGTCGATTTCGCATTGATAGGCTCGGAAGCCTATAACGCGTTCGAGGGAACGCAGGCATTCGCCGACCCGGAGCTGGGCCCCCAGGACATCCAGTTGCTTGCCGGGGCAAATTCCAAGAACTGCTTCACGCTGGCGCTCCAGGGCGATGGCGACATCAAGAGCGTCGCCGACCTGAAGGGCAAGCGGCTCGGCTGGGTGGTCAGCTCCCCGGCGCTGCAGAGCAATGTCGCCGCCTTCCTCGCCTTTGGCGGACTTACCTGGGACGACGTCGAGAAGGTCGATGTGGCGAGCTTCGGCGCGTCTTGGCAGGCGTTCCTGAACGGTCAGGTCGACGCCATCACCACCTTGACGACCACGACCTTCGCCACGCAGGCCGCGGCTTCCCCGAACGGATTGCGCTGGTTGCCGCTTCCCGCTGCCGATACCGAGGGCTGGAAGCGCCTGCGCAAGTTGAAGCCGCAATTCTCTCCGCGCCTTGCCAGTGACGGGCCGAACCTTTCAGAGGACAAGCCGGTCGAATGCGCGGGCTTCCCGTTTCCGGTGCTGGCCGCATATGCCAGCAAGGATGAAGATGGGGTCTACAACATGACCAAGGCGATGCAGGAGCGCTTCGCGGATTATTCGAAGGCCGAGAGCGGGCTGGTCGGCTTTGCGGCCGATCGCCAGAATTTCGAGTGGGTCATTCCCTATCATCCCGGCGCAGTCCGCTATTGGAAGGAAAGCGGCCAGTGGAGCGACAAGGCGGAGGCGCATAATCAGGAATTGCTCCGTCGCCACAAGGTCCTGGCGACTGCTTGGGAAGCATTGCCGGCCGACAAGAGGGCCGCGGAATGGCCTGAAGCACGCAAGAAGGCGCTGGCCGACGCCGGTTTCTGACAAGAACGAGAACCTGACAACCACCGGACCCGGCCGATGCAAACCATCGGCCGGGTTTCTTGTTTCCGGGTGTTGGTAAGCCGTCGAGGCGAATGACCAACTCCGCTTGATCGGGCGGCGCTGCGCGTCAGGCCTTCATGCCCTGGAGGGTCAGGCGCGGGTCTTCGGAGTCATGGACTCGTCGACGCAGAGGACGACCTTGCCGATCTGCTCGTTGGCGTCGAGAATGCGGTGCGCCTCGGCAACGTCCTTGAACGCAATCACCTTGTGAAGGCGCGTAACGATTTCGCCGCTTTCAAGTAGAGGCCAGACCTGCGCCACCAGATCCCGGGCGATCATGCCCTTGTATTGCGCGGAGCGCGGCCTCAGGGTCGAGCCGCACAGCGTCTGCCGGCGGCGCACCAATTGGCGCAGATTGACATTGGCCTCGGCTCCCAGATGGCTGGCGATCAGCACAAGCCTGCCGTCGAAAGCGAGCAGGTCCAACTGTCGCTGCGTGTATGGGCCCGCCTGGGCATCCAGGATGACGTCGAGACCTTGACCGTTCGTCAGTTCGCGAAGGCGATCATCCCACGGTCCGCGATAGTCCAGCGCCTCGGCGGCGCCCATCTCGCGGCAGACGTCGCGCTTCTCTTGCGTTCCCGCAGTCGCATAGACCGTCGCGTCGCGCAGTTTGCAGGCGATCTGTGTGGCCGCCATTCCGACGCCGCTCGTTCCGCCCTGCACCAGCAGTGTCTCGCGCGGTGCGAGGCGGCCGAGCAGGATGATGTTGTTCCAGGCGGTGAAGAAAACCTCGGGCAGGGAGGCCGCCTGGGCGAAGCTGAAGCCCGCCGGCAATGGCATGCATTGCTCGGCCGGAACGTTGCAGAACTGCGCGTAGCCGCCGCCATTGGCCAGCGCACAAACAGAATCTCCGACGCGCAGATCCTCGACGCCTTCTCCAACGCCCGCTACTTCGCCGGCAATATCGAGGCCCGGCAGGTCCGACGCGCCGGGCGGAGGCGGATAGAGGCCGCGCCTTTGCTGAATGTCGGGGCGATTGACGCCGGCCGCTGCGACGCGGACCACCACCTCGCCGGGACCAGGTGCGGGAACCGGCCTTTGCGCCATTCGCAGCACTTCCGGACCGCCGGCGCCGCTGAACTCCACCACTTGCATCATGTCGGTCATCCTCGCGCCCTCCCGCTGCGTGCATCGCCGCATCAGCCCGGTTCTGCCATGCGGCAAGGGCGAGCAGCGGCGCGGCGATGATCGCCGCCACGACCACCAGATCGAAATCGCTCCAGCCGGGCACGATGGTGGCGGGAAGCGCTATCAGGATCGCCGCGAACAGCAGCAGCAGGCGCAGCGGCCAGGCATAGGAGCGCCGGGCGAAGAGCGGGCCGACAAACGGGGAATAGCCCTGCATGGCAAAGGCAAACAGAGCGATGCCGGCTAGAGCGAGGGATACGGCGATCATGGTCTCCCAGAGCCCGCCCTGCAGGACAAGCGCCGGCTGGAAGGCGAAGAAGAACGGTATGAAGTAGATTACGCCGCCGATCCGCATCGCCTCCAGACCGGTCTGCATGGGCGGCGTCTTGGCGATCGAGGCCGCGGCAAAGGCGCCGAGCGCGACCGGCGGCGTGATGAAGGAAAGCATGCCCCAGTAGAAGATGAACATGTGAACCGCCATCGGGTTGAGTCCGACCTGGATCAAGGCGGGCGCCAGCAGGATCGCCAGGAAGATATAGGCGGCGGTCGAGGTCATGCCGACGCCCAGTATGAGGCCGGTGACGGCACCCATGCACAGCAGGAACAGGGCTGAGCCGTCGGCAAGACGCAACAGATCGTTGACCAGCGTTGCGGCGACGCCCGTCATCGACAGTGCGCCCACGATCATGCCAACCGCCGCAAGGATCGCGACCAGATTGGCGAACAGCCCGCCCAGCGTGTCGACGAACTCGCCCAGTTCCTTCCAGCCCCAGCGATGCTTGCGGGAGAAGACCTGGTTGAGCAGGATCAGCAGCGGGGTGGCGTAATAGGGGGCCAGCGCCTCGCGCCGCATGACAAGCAGCATGTAGATCAGGAGCGCGAAGGCGAAGACATAATACCAGCCTTCCTTGATCGTCTGCCAGACCTTGGGCAGTTCCTCTGCAGGCAGGCCCTTGATCCCCTCCTTGCCGGCCATGGCGTCGATCTGGACGAACAGGCCAAAGAAATAGAGGGCGGAGGGAATGATGGCGGCCAGGGCGACGTCGCTATAGGGCACGTTCATGAAGCTGGCCATGACGAAGGCCGTCGCTCCCATGACCGGCGGCATCAATGTGCCCCCGGTGGAGGCGCAGGTCTCCACGCCGGCGGCGAATGTGCCGCGTATGCCGGTGCGGCGCATGGCCGGAATGGTCATGACGCCGGTCGTCAGGACGTTCGTGATGACGCTGCCGCTCATCGACCCCATCAAGCCGCTGGAGAAGATGGCAACCTTCGCCGGTCCGCCGCGCACCCGACCCAGAAGCGCGAAGGACAAGTTCATGAAGAAGCTGCCGGCGCCCGTCTGCTGCAGCGCCGCTCCGAACACGATGAAGCCGATGATCTGGCCGGCGAAGGTCCGCAGGGGGATTCCCAGGATGCTTTCCGATCCCATGGCGTGATAGGCGGCGGTGTAGGAGGCGGAGGAGGGGAAGCCGGCGATCGCGTTCGGCAGATAGGCGGTATAGAGCGGATAGAGTGACATGATGCCGACGATCGCAGCCAGCGGAATGCCGCCCGCCCGCCGTCCAGCCTCGATCACCAGAACCCATAGCGCGAATGAGAACCAGACCGCCTGTTCGGGCGGGGCCATCTCCCACCCCTTCAGCAGGATGTTGAAGGCATTGGCCGCGAAGTAGAGGCACACGCCGACGCTGGCCATGGCGAGCAGCCAGTCATACCAGGCCGGCCGGCTTTGCGTCATGCCCGAGCGGGCCGGATAGAGCAGGAACAAGGCCGCCAACGCGAGCGCCAGGATCGCGTAATAGAAGCGCAGATCGACCAGGGTGTGTCCGACGAAGAAGCCGAAATTGAAAGTCTGGTTGACCGCGAGGGCGAGAATGACGACGGCGCATACCCGCACCGTCCATTTTGCAACGCCCGAAAGGGTTCTCGCCCCGGCTTCCAGTACCGGTTCGCTGGCTTGGATCGTTTCCATCAGTTTCTCCCGGGCGTCTGCGCGTCCCGCCGGCCGGCGTCTATTCTACTGCGATATCCACCAGCCGTGCGGGATTGTCCCGCACCATCAGGCGAACTTCATCGTCGGTGAAGCCGAGCGCAAGGCATAACTTGATTGCCTGTCGCATGCCTTCCACCGGCGTCGGATTGTCGACCTGTCCGAGATCGGAGCCGATCGAGGAATGTTCGACCCCTGCGGCCCGGATATGCTCGGCCAGTTCCTCGGGCTCGAACACGTTGAACCGGCTGTCCACATACAGGCAGGCGGATTGCTCGATCAACGCCCCGAACTCACCCAGTTCACGGATATCGTCATGGGTGAAATGAAGGCCGTACATCGGATGATTGATGAGGAGCTTGCGCACACCGCGCGACTTCGCCTCCTCGAACAGCTTCCAGATCTCCCAGACATGGAGATGACCGGAGGAAAGGATGGCGTCGAACTCGGCGATCGAGTCGAGGATCTGCTTGACCGGATCGATGATCTCGCCGGCATCGTCGACGACGGTCAGCATTTTC
>JAUIBM010000126.1 GCA_030428345.1 Alphaproteobacteria bacterium
CACGGCCTGCATGTCGTCGGCGAAGCGATGAATCCCGATGAGCGCGCCGACATGCTCGCCTCGGTCAATTCCGCCTTTGGCGAGGCCATGCTTGCCGGCGAACTCGTGGAGCAGATCGCCTCCGGCCGCGAGGTTTCGCGCTCGATCGGCGATGCGCCCAAGGCCGAGGCGGCCAGGACGCTTGAAAAGCTCAACGCCGATCTTTCGACCGACCATGAGGTTCCGGCCATCATCCACGCGCTTGATGCGGGCTATATCCGCCCGGTCAGCGGCGGCGACATCATCCGCTCGCCGGGGATCGTGCCGACCGGGCGCAACCTGCATGGCTTCGACCCGTTCCGCCTGCCGAGCGCGCATGCCGTGGTGGAAGGCGCGCGCCAGGCCGACATGCTGCTCGATCGCTTCCGGCAAGACCATGGCGCCATGCCGAAATCGATCGCGCTGGTGATGTGGGGAACCGATACCCTGAAGAGCGAGGGCGCGCCGATCGGACAGGCGCTGGCGCTGATCGGCGCGAAGCCGCGCTTCGACGGCTTCGGCCGGCTCGCCGGCGCCGAACTGATCGCCCCGGAGTACTTGACGCGCCCGCGCATCGACGTGGTCATCACGCTTTCCGGCATTTTCCGCGACCTGCTGCCCCTGCAGACGAGGCTCTTGGCCGAAGCCTGCCTGATGGCGGCGCGGGCGGACGAGCCGGCGGAAGTGAACTTCCTGCGCGCCAATGCGCTGGCCTATGCCGCGGAGCATGACTGCCCGCTGGAAACCGCGGCGCTTCGCGTCTTCTCCAACGCCAGCGGCGTCTACGGCTCCAATGTGAACCTGCTGATCGACAGCGGCGCGTGGGAGAGCGAGGAAGAACTCGCCGCGACCTATACCAGCCGCAAATGCTTCGCCTATGGGGTCGACGGCAAGCCGGTGCGGCAGGAGGAAATCCTCAAGCATTCGCTCGCCCGGGTGCAGACCGCGTTCCAGAACATCGAATCCGTCGAACTCGGCATTACCTCGGTCGATCACTACTTCGACACGCTGGGCGGCATCAGCCGGGCTGTGCGCGATGCGGGCGGCGCCGATCTGCCGGTCTATGTCGGCGACCAGAATGCCGGGCGCGGCAAGGTCCGCACCCTGGGCGAGCAGGTGGCGTTGGAAACAAGGACACGGATGCTCAATCCCAAATGGTATGAGGGCTTGCTGCAGCACGGCTATGAGGGCGTACGCCAGATCGAAAGCCATGTGACCAACACATTCGGCTGGTCAGCGACCACCGGACAGGTGGAACCCTGGGTCTATCGCAATCTGACCGAGACCTTCGTGCTGGACGAGAAGATGCGCCGGCGCCTCGCCGAACTAAATCCGAAGGCCAGTTCCAAGTTGGCCAACCGCCTGATCGAGGCGGTCGAACGCAAGTACTGGGCAGCCGACGAGGCCACGCTGCGCGCCCTGCGGGACGCCAGCGAGGAACTCGAAGACCGCGTCGAGGGCATCAAAGTGGAGGCTGCCGCATGAATCTTTTCACACATCCAAGAACCGCCCAACTCCAGGCTAGGGCGGCCGCCGCCCTCGGCGAGGATGGCGACGGCAGCGTCCAGGTCCATCTGGACCCGAACCTGGATGTCGGCAATGCGAGGGTGTTCGCCGTGTACGGCAAGGGCGGGATCGGCAAGTCGACGACCTCGTCGAACCTGTCGGTCGCCTTTTCCAAGCTCGGCAAGCGCGTGCTCCAGATCGGCTGCGATCCCAAGCACGACTCGACCTTCACGCTGACCAAATCGCTCATTCCGACCGTCATCGACGTGCTCGAGGGCGTGGACTTCCACCACGAGGAATTGCGCACCGAGGATTTCGTCTTCGAGGGCTATAACGGCGTGCGCTGCGTGGAGGCGGGCGGCCCGCCCGCGGGAACTGGCTGCGGCGGCTATGTCGTCGGCCAGACGGTGAAACTGCTCAAGGAGCATCACCTGCTGGAAGACACCGACATCGTGATCTTCGACGTGCTCGGGGACGTGGTTTGCGGCGGATTCGCCTCCCCGCTCCAGCATGCCGAGCGGGCGCTTGTCGTCGCCGCGAACGATTTCGACTCGATCTTCGCGATGAACCGCATTGTCGCGGCGATCAAGGCGAAATCGAAGAACTACGAGGTGCGGCTCGGCGGCGTGATCGCCAATCGCTCCCGCGACACCGACCAGATCGACCGGTTCAACGAAGCCATCGGATTGAAGCGCCTGGCGCATGTTCCGGACAGTGACGCTGTGCGTCTTAGCCGGCTGAAGAAATGCACGCTGTTCGAGATGGCCGACACCTCCGAACTCGACGGCATCAGGACCGAATATCTGCAGCTGGCCGAACATCTGCTGGGCGACGCGCCGCCCTGCGATGCGACGCCGATGAAGGACCGGGAGATCTTCGATTTCCTCGGTTTCGAGTGAGGCGCGCCATGCTGGCAGTCACCTACACCAAGCGACGCGACGAAGTAGCGGTCTATTTCGACCGCACCGCGCTCGACGCCTGGAAGAAATTTGCGACCGACGAGCCGCTGGGCCGCATCCGCGCCACCGTGCGCGCCGGCCGCGATCGCATGCGCGCCACCATGCTGTCGATGCTCCCCGGCAATCTGCAGGGCTGGCGAATCCTCGACGCGGGCTGCGGAACCGGCGCGATGTCGGTGGAGCTCGCACGGCGCGGGGCCCGGGTCGTCGGCGTCGACCTTTCCCCCGCCATCGTTGCGCATGCCGACTCCGGGCTGCCCGAATTCCTGGGCGGCGGAAGCGTGCAGTTCCTCTCCGGCGACATGCTCTCGGCCGCCCATGGCGAGTTCGACGCCGTCGTCGCCATGGATTCACTCATCCATTATCGCCCCGCCGACGCCGTTGCGGCGCTGGGGGCGCTGGCGGCGCGCACAAGCCGCAAGATCGTCTTCACCTTTCCGCCGCGCACGCCGGCGCTGGCGGTGATGCATGCCGCCGGTCGGCTGTTTCCGCGCGGCGATCGCGCGCCGGCGATCGAGCCGGTTTCGCCCAGCGCGCTGACCCGGCGGATCAGCGCCGAGGCAAGCCTTGCCGACTGGGCGATCGCGGGCACCGAACGCGTCTCGGGCGGGTTCTACAAATCGCAAGCCATGGAGCTTGTCCGCAAATGACCGCAAGCGCGCGCAGGATCAGGCTTCACGCCTTCTGGGAACGGGTCGGAACCAGGTTCCTGCCCTTCGCGGATGCGGCGTCGGCCGAGCTTCCGCTGGCGCGCCTGCTTCGACTGTCGCTGTTCCAGGTCTCCGCCGGCATGGCGCTGGTGCTGCTCACCGGAACGCTCAACCGGGTCATGATCATCGAACTGGGCGTGCCGACGAGCCTGGTGGCGGTGATGATCGCCATCCCCGTCCTGGCTGCCCCGTTCCGGGTGCTGATCGGCCATCGCTCGGACAATTACCGCTCGGTGCTCGGCTGGCGGCGGGTGCCCTATATCGGGCTGGGCACCATGCTGCAATTCGGCGGGCTTGCCATCATGCCCTTCGCGCTCCTGCTGCTCGAGTCCCAGACCGTCGGCCCGCGCTGGGCCGGCCCGGTCGGTGCGGGCCTTGCCTTCCTTCTGACCGGCGCCGGCATGCACATGGCGCAAACGGCTGGACTGACGCTGGCGACCGACCTTGCGACCCGGGAGAAACGACCGCGGGTCATCGCCCTATTCTACGTGACCATGCTGGCCGGGATGATCCTGACCGCCCTCGCCTTCAGCGTGCTGCTGGCCGATTTCAGCGCGCAGCGCCTGATCCAGGTCATCCAGGGCGCCGCGGTGATAAGCGTCGTGCTGAATTTCGTCGCGCTGTGGAAGCAGGAGGCGCGCAACCCCGAGATCACCCGCGCCGACCGGCCGACCGCCAGCTTTTCGGAGGCCCTCGCGGTCTATCGGCGCGATCCGCGCGCCATGCGCCTGCTCATCGCCGTCGCGCTCGGCTCGGCCGCCTTCAGCATGCAGGATGTGCTGCTGGAGCCCTTCGGCGGCGAGATCCTGGCGATGAGCGTCGGACAGACAACGCTGCTGACCGCGCTATGGGCGGCCGGGGCGTTGCTCGGCTTCGCCATCGCGGCGCGCCTTCTCGAAAAAGGCGCCAATCTCTACCGGGTCGCCGGCTATGGCGCGCTCGTGGGCGTTTTCGCCTTTGCCGGCCTCGTCTTCGCCGCGCCGCTGCAGGCGGCATCGCTGCTGCGGCTGGCAGCCGTCCTCATCGGGCTTGGCGGCGGGCTGTTCGGCGTCGGCACCATGCTGGCGGCGATGGAACTGGCCGACGAAAGCGAGAGCGGATTTGCGATCGGCGCATGGAGCGCGGTGCAGGCGACCGCGATCGGGCTTGCCCTCGCCTTCGGCGGCGCGCTGCGCGACATCGTCAACCACTTTGCGGTCAACGGCTCGCTGGGCTTGGCGCTGCAATCGAACACGACCGGCTACATGGTCGTCTATCACCTGGAAATCGGGCTGCTGTTCGTCAGCCTCATCGCATTGGGACCGCTTGTCGGCAGGGCCGGCGGCAGAACCCGCAACACGCAAAGGCAGTTCGGGCTCGCCGAACTGCCTTGCTGAGACAAGGCCGAAGGGAGGCTGTCATGGGAACCGGAGCAGTAGTTGGAAATCTCGATGTCGCGCAACTGACGCTATACGCGTTCTTCGTCTTCTTCGCGGCGCTTGTCTGGTACATCCGCAAGGAAGACCGGCGGGAGGGATATCCGCTCGAGAATGACGTGACGGGCGAGTACAGCCGCGATCCGTGGCTGTTCGTTCCCGCTCCGAAGACCTTCCACCTGGCGCATGGCCACGGCACGGCCACCGCGCCGAACGGCAAGCGCGACACGCGCGAATTCGCGGTTGCGCGGGTCTCGCCGGGCTCTGGCTCCCCGATCGAGCCGACCGGCGATCCGATGCTGGCGGGCGTCGGCCCCGGCTCCTGGGCCGAGCGCGCGGACGTGCCGGACCTGACCGCGACCGGATTGCCCAAGATCGTGCCGCTTCGCGCGGCCGAGGGATTCACGATAGCAAAGGAGGACACCGATCCGCGCGGCATGCCGGTGATCGGGTGCGACGGCGCCAGGGCCGGCACGGTGAGCGAGGTCTGGGTCGACCGCTCGGAAGTGCTGATCCGCTATTTGGAGGTCTCGCTCGACGACACGCCCGGCATCGGCAAGGTGCTGCTTCCCGCCAATTTCTGCGTCTACAAGAGCGGCAGGGGCGTTCGCTATGTCTATGTCCACGCGATAACGGCAAGCCAGTTCGCCGGCGTGCCGAGAGTCGCCAATCCCGACCAGGTCACCTTCCTGGAAGAGGAGCGGGTGGTCGCCTATTATGGCGGCGGCCAGCTCTACGCGGTTCCCTCGCGCCAGGAGCCCTACCTGTGAGCGCGCTACGCCAGCACGATTACGAGCCGGTTCCAGGCCTTCCCGAGACCCTGCCGCAGGACGAAAAAATGCTTTGGCAGGGTCGGCCGGATTCCCGTCGCATCGCGGTTGAGGTGCTCAAGCTGCGCTGGATCGCCGCCTATTTCCTCGTCCTCATCGCCTGGGCGGCAACTGGCCTTGCCGACGGCAAGCCGCTGGCTGGGATCATCTTCTCGGCCGGCGTCCTGGCGCTGCTGGGCGCGGTGGTCATCGGCCTCGTGGAGGCCTATGCGTGGGCGGTGTCGCGCACGACCTTGTATACCATCACCAATCGCCGCGTGGTGATGCGCGTCGGCACCGGATCGTCGGTCACGCTGAACCTGCCGTTCGCGAAGATCGCCTCGGCCGCGATGATGCAAAGGTCCGGCGGGACCGGCGACATCGCATTCGTCACGGCCGGCCCGGAGCGCATCGCTCTCTATCGGCTGTGGCCGCATTCGCGGCCCGGCGAATGGAAGAACCCGCAGCCCACGCTTCGCTGCATCCGCGACGTTGCGAGCGTTGCCGAAATCGTCACGCGCGCCCTTGCCGAGCGCGAGAACGCGCAGGAGGCGCCAGCACGGTCCGCACCGGCCAGACAGAAAACTAGGCCCGCTGAAGTCCGCGTCGTCGCGGGCCAGGGCGTCGCGGGCAAAAGCCTTGCGGGCCAAAGCCTTGCGGGAATGGCGAAATGAGCGTCGCGGACACCCATCGCTTCGTTGCCGCGCCCGCCGGTCGTTCTCCCGGTCCTGCCCGCGGCCCCGGCTCGCGCAAGGCAACGCGCAAGCCGCCCTTCCCGCGTCTCCCCCTGTTCGGCGCGCTGGCCTTTATCGGCTTTTCCGTCGTCGTCATCATCGCTGGCCAGCGCACAGGCATCGGCACGGTGATGGAGAATGATTCCGCACCGGTCGCCATGGTCGATCTGGTCATCAATGAACCAAGCCCCGGCCGGGTTCGGGTTTCCGACGCCACCAGCGGCGAGGTCCTCGCCGAATACGGGGCGGCGGAGGGCGGCTTCGTTGGCGGCTCCTATCGCGGCCTCGCGCGGATGCGCCTCGTGGCGCAGGTTTCGCCCGAAACGCCCTATCGCGTGATCGAATGGGCCAATGGCGCGGTCTCGCTTTCCGACACCGGAACGGGGCAGCGCATCTATCTGAACGCGTTCGGCCCGGACAATGTCGCGGCCTTCGCCAGGTTTCTTCACATGAAGGGAGGTCATGGGAAATGAACCCGCTTTCGCTAGTCCGCCGGGAACGGATCGACGTTCCCTGCACCGTTGAGATCATCAACACCTTCGACAGCCTCGGCGCGCATGTCCGTTTCGACGACGGCACCGTGGTGATGCCCGGAGACGAAGTCATGGTGCACGGCGCGCCGGTGGCGGTGCCTTATGGCGAGTCGGAGTCCTTCTCGCGCATGGCGACCATCACCCGCGCCAGCGCCATCGAGCGCGCCTGGACGCGCGCCACCGGCGATCTCGAATTCATGGAACTTTGCGAATTCAGCTTCTCGGAAGGAGCGGCGCGATGAACACGCATGTGCTACCCGACAAAGCCGCCGCCAAGGCGGCGATCAACGAAACGACGGCGGCGGCGGTCAACTCGACCATGCTCAATCCGCGCTTCTACACCACCGATTTCGACGAGCTCGACCGCACCGACGTTTCCGGCGTGCGCGGGGAGTGGGACGCGCTGATCGCGGAAATGCGCGCCGATCCCAACAAGGGCCATTTCAAGCGCAATGCCGATTGGGACAGCATCGATCTCGATGCGCTGCCGGAAGGCCTGCGCAAGGAGTTCATCGACTTCCTGGTCAGTTCGCTTACGGCCGAATTCTCCGGCTGCGTCCTGTACAAGGAGATGAAGCGGCGCGGCACGAATGCCGATATCTGCGAGTTGTTCGGCTATATGAGCCGGGACGAATCCCGCCATGCCGGTTTCATCAACCAGGCGCTGAAAGAGTTCGGGCGCGGGGTCGATCTCGGATTCCTGCGCAAGGCCAAGAAGTACACGTTCTTCCGGCCCAAGTTCATCTTCTACGCTACCTACCTGTCGGAGAAGATCGGCTACGCGCGGTACATCACCATCTTCCGCAAGGTTCAGCA
>JAUIBM010000127.1 GCA_030428345.1 Alphaproteobacteria bacterium
CGTTGCGCGCCGCGTACTCACCC
Source organism: Alphaproteobacteria bacterium (assembly GCA_030428345.1). Classification (GTDB taxonomy): domain Bacteria; phylum Pseudomonadota; class Alphaproteobacteria; order Rhizobiales; family Rhizobiaceae; genus BOKV01. The sequence continues at coordinate 24 of JAUIBM010000127.1, forward strand.
TGGAAGAAGAGCGCGCGGAGCAGCTCGACCCTCGGCTCGAAGCGCTCCGGCGCGAGCTCCACGGCCTGCCGGAAGCAGTCCACGGCCGCCGCGGCCGGACCGCTGAGGGCCTGCACGCCGACCGCGTCGTCGGCGCGGCGGGCGAAGGCGTCGCGAATCACCCGGGCGATCTCGTCTACCGCGCGTGAGCCGTGGTCGCGGCGCAGATAGAGGCTGATCACCTGCGGCGGCAGGGCGGGGAGCCCCGAATCGGGCGGCAGGATTTCGAGCCCGGACGGGATCGCGCAGGACAGCATCGCCGTGACCGCGAGATCGCTGAAGACGGTGGCGTTGAGCGCGTCGACATTGGAGATCTCCGCGATGGCGCGCCAGTCGATCTCGGCGGCGCGCAGCGCGGCGAGGGTCGGAGAGCGGATCGAGCAGGTCTCGGATCCGACCGAGATCGGCACCGGCCGCTGCAGGTGCGCGTCGCCGCCGCGCGCGCCGACCCAGACGAGGCGGTCGATCATCAGGGTCTCGCCGGCCGGGTCCGTCGCGGATTCCTCGACGATGCCGATGTCGATCTCCCCGCGGTCGAGCGCCGCCCTGATCGCCTTCGAGGTCTGGACGATCAGCGAGATCTTCACGCGCGGGCAGCAGCGGCCGTAGTTCTTGAGCACCTCGGGCATGTAGCCGGGGACGAGGTCGTAGGGGATGCCGAGCCGGATCTCGCCCGCTTCCAGCGGCGCCGTCATCTCGGCCCAGATCTCGTCGTTGAGCCTGAGCAGCCGCTTGGCGAGGCCGAGCAGCCGCTCGCCCTGCGGCGTCAGCGCGAGGCCTCGGCGGTCGCGGTCGAACAGCAGCGTGTCGAAGCTCTCCTCAAGCCGCTTGATCTGCTGGCTCACGGCGGCCTGGGTGAGATTGAGCGCCTGGCCCGCCGCGAGGGCTTCCGCCTCGGCCTGCGTCGCCGACGGCCGGGCAAGTCGCAGGAACATCGATGTCGCGTCCGCGCCTTCCGGTGGGTGGCCGCGACCGTCCTTCAGATGGCAGCTCTGGCAGGCGCGCGCGTTGAACAGCGGCCCCAACCCGTCCGAAGCCTGGGTGGAGGATGGGGACGAGACCCAGAGCTTGCGGAACAAGGCGTCGCCCAGCTTGAAATCGCGCTCCCCGGCGAAATCGAGATTGGCGGAAAAATTGGAGAAGGCGTCGCGGTTGACGAGCTTGCGCGATGTCGCCGCACCGCCGGCCATCCGCTCGAATTTCTCCGGCTTGGAGAAATCGTCGGTCTTGCGGGTGATGGCGCGCACCCGCGCCGCATCCTTGGGCGAAAGGTCCGTGCGCGATTTCCAGGCGGCAGGGTAGTCAACTCCGCCAGTTGAAATCTTGCCGCCGGCATTCGCGGTGGATGCAGTGTCGCCGGCCATGCTCGGGCTATCTCCCGCGAACGCGCCGCCGCCGAGTGCAGCGGCAACGACAAGCGAACACGAGGCGGCAATAATCCTTCGAGCGCCGAAGCGGCGCCGACCATCCGGACAATGAGTCATGGGTCAAATAGCTCCCTTGGCCGGACAGGCCGGCGTCAGTCAGTCGGCTTCGCTTGCCGGTGCGGCGTTCAGCTGGCCGTATTTTTCTTCGCCAATGCGCGAAAGAAGATCGAGTTGGGTTTCAAGGAAGTCGATGTGGCCTTCCTCATCCTCCAGCAGTTCCTCGAAAAGATGCATCGTCACGTAGTCGCCAACCTCGCGGCAAATCTCGCGCGACTTGGCGTAGGAGGTACGGGCGTCATATTCACCGGCCAGATCGGACTCGAGCACTTCCTTCACATTCTGTCCGATGCGCAAGGCGGCCAGGGACTGCAGGTTTGGATGACCCTCGAGGAATATGATCCGCGCGACCAGCTTGTCGGCGTGCTGCATCTCCTCGATCGACTCTTCGCGTTCCTTCTTTGCAAGGCGCGTGAATCCCCAGTCGTCAAGCAGGCGGTAGTGCAACCAATACTGATTGACGGCGCCCAATTCGAGAAAGAGAGCCTCGTTGAGGCGTTCTATGACGGCGGCATTGCCCTTCATGGGTCTGTTCCTTTCGCTGGGTTGTCATGCCGCACAATTGCAAGATTGTTGTGACAACCGCAACGATCAGGCCGCGCGAATTGCTGCGACCCGCCGCCGCGCCAGCATTCTCGCCGTTTCGCATCGCTCATGCTCCTGCCGGATCCTGGTGATAAAGGTCAGGATTTCTGCTTCCGGGGTCGCCATTTCGCGGTGCACGGCTTCGGTCGTTTCCTGGATGATCCCGATCACATTGGGAAAGCACGAACAGCATTTCCCGCGTTTGGCCATGGCGCGATAGACCTGCACCGGCACGATCAGGCGCCAGGGATCGGAAGCGAGCAGATCGCGGACGGCGTCCGCGATCTCCTTGCCGGAGATGATGTTGCAGCTACAGACGATCATTTGAATACGGCGTCCGGGTTGTCGAGGCTGTCGGAACCTTCAAGCTCGATATTGCCGAGGTCGAGGCTGGCAATGAGGTCGATCAGGGCGTCGATGGCTGCCTGCACTGTGGCGTTGCCGGCTTCATTGCCTTCGCCGATCAACTGGTCATAGGCCTCGCCGGCCGCGACACGGTCACGGATGTCCTGCATTCGGGCGACGGACGCATCGAGCTTTTCGCGCATTTCCTTGTCAAGCGCCGGATCCTTCGCGGCGACCAGTTGCGAAAGCGAGGCGCCTTCCACCTTGCCGCCGTCCAGACGCCGATAGCTTCCGAGATAGACATTGCGAATGCCGACCGCGTCGAAATAATGCGATTGATGCGTGTTGTCGGAGAAGCAGTCATGTTCCTCCTCCGGATCGTGCAGGAGCAAGCCGACCTTCATGCGCTGGCCGGCCATTTCGCCGTAGGAAAGCGAACCCATTCCAGTCAGCATGGCGGCCAGCCCGGCCTTCGGCTCAGCGTCCGTCAGTGCCTTGCGGGCTGCGCCGTTCGCCTGCCAGTCGGCGACCATCTCCTTCAGATCCGATACCAGAAGGGTCGCCGCCGACGCCAGATACTGCGCCCGCCGGTCGCAATGGCCGTTGGTGCAATTGGATGTGTCGTAATCCGTCCAGGGTCGGTTGCCCGCGCCCGGCCCGGTGCCGTTCAGATCCTGACCCCAGAGCAGGAATTCGATGGCGTGATAGCCCGTGGCGACATTCGCCTCGATATCGCCCGCCTCCTGAAGCGTCGAGGAGAGGAATTCAGGCGTGATTTCGGATGCGTCAACCGTCTCGCCATTGATCTCGATCGACGGATTGGCGATCACATTGGCGGTGTACAGCGTGTTCTCGTCGCTCTCCATGCCGTAGCTCGGGTCGACATAGTCGATCAGCCCCTCGTCGAGCGGCCAGGCATTGACCCTGCCTTCCCAGTCGTCGACGATCGGATTTCCGAAACGGTATGCCTCGGTCTGCTGGTACGGCACGCGCGCGGCAAGCCAGGCGGATTTCGCGGCGTCGAGGCCCTCCTGCGAAGGGGCTGCGAGGAAACCGGCGACCGCCGTCTCCAGCGCCTCGGCGGCAGTCAGGGAATCGCTGTAACCTGCCAGCGCGATGTCGGCATAATTCGAAACGATCGTCGAAGGGTTCACTTCCGTCTGGGCGCGCGCGGGCGCACTGAAGGCGATCAACGCCGTGGCGCTTGCGGCCATCAGCATCGACGTCGTCGGGATTGCTCGAGGCATTCCAGAATCTCCTGGTTTCAATGAATGGTGACCGAGCGGCTGCGGACAAGAATGTCCTCAACCACCGGCAATGGGATGGGCGCCAGCCGCTGGCCGAAACTGCGCAGCGTAATGGCGAACGAGGCGGCAGCCATGGCCACCTCCTCGCAACGATTGGCGCAGGCGAGCTTGTCGAGGCAGGCGGAGACGACCGGATCGTCGCCGTGCTGGATGCCGGCCAGAAGCCCGAGCAGCAGAACTTCATCGCGCGTCACGTGATGGACACCGGGGGCGAAGCCCTTCAGTGGACAGGACGCGCACCGGCCGAGCACCGCGACGAAGGCGCTTAGCTCGGCCAACGCAAGGCGTCCGCGCGGCAGGTCCAGCAATTCCTCGTAAAGCAGGCGGGCGCTCTCGCGAAAGCTGTCGCGGCCGGTATAGGAGCCCGCGCTCCACAGCCGGCAACCCTCGAGCACAAGGCGCTCGGCAGGACGGGCGAAGTAGCACCCGCTGTCAGGTTGAGTGTCGGCCCTGCGGTCCATGCGATCGGTCCCGTCAATCGGGCGGCGCCAGCCAGCACCCGCCCTATGAATTTGGCGGGAACCTGCTTAATAGGACCAATTCAGTCAAGATAAAAATCGTTTGAAAGCAACAGTTTGGAAGCTTTCTAAACTGCAAGGCAGGACTTACGCTAGGTCAGGCGGCAGGCGCCTCGACCGAGAAGAAATCGCGGAACGGGGCGCGATTCTTGACCAGATCCGCGATCGTCTTGGACGCCAGCACGCCGAAAAAGGCGTTCAAGGCCTCGCGCAGCGCGGCATTGAGCGCGCAACTGTCGATAAGCGGGCAATCCGCCGCGTCGTTTTCGAAGCACTCCGCCATGGCGAAGCTGTCTTCTGTCAGGCGGACGACTTCCAGCAGGGTTATCTTTTCGGCCGGCTTGCCCAGGCTGATCCCGCCATTGCGACCGCGCACCGTCTCGACCAGACCGCCCTCGACCAGTGGCTGCAGGATCTTGAACAGGAACAGCTCCGAAACGCCATAGGCGCGGGCGATCTCGGGCACGCGACTGCGCTGGCCGGGATTGGCGGCGCAATACATCAGGATGCGGAAGGCATAATTGGTCTGGCGGGTCAGTCGCATGCGGTTTCCCGTGCGCCAATGCGGTCGGTGGCCCGCAAGGCTGTTTTTGAATGATTCCAAAATGGGCCATCGCACCGCACAAGGCAAGGGGCATGCCGCGGCACGTTGTGCGGTTTGAAGCGTGGAGCAACAGGGACCATTCGCGTCGATTGCCTCACCGGACTGAGCTCGCCGACCACAGGACGAAGCCTTCGCCAGCTTCCAGAACGCTCAGGTCGGCGAAGACCGCCCGCAGCATGTCGGAATACCGGACGCGGCAGAGCCCGACAAAGCCGTGTGTTCCGGCAAATTTTGCCCTGTGTTTCTCCGGGGCGACCCGGTCGCTGAGGATCACGACCGGCGCGCCATTGGAAGCGAAGTAGGAGACCGCCGACAAGGACGGCTCTTCCGGCGCGTCCGCCCGGCAGAGCATGATCGTCTTGTCCGGGGCCGCCAATCGCTTCAGCCTGTCGAGTTGGGCCGCGAAAGGCGGCACTCTGCTGCTGGCCGCGGAAACCTCTTCCCGATCGTACAGGAACTGGCCGTTGAAAAAAAACATCGCGAGCATCGCCGGAACCGCCAGCAACCGGTTCCTCACAAGGGTGAATACCGAACAGGCGAGTATCACCGCAACGAACGGATAGAATATCAGGATATAGCGATCATAGATCTTGCCCCTCGCAATCAGCATCGCCACGATGAAGCCAATGGCGATCGCCGACAGATACGCAAGAGCGCCTTCCCTTGGCCGGAACACATGGAAGAGTGAGAACAGGATACCCGGTATCCAGAAAATCCGGCCGTTTTCGCCGATCAGCCAGTTGATCCAGCCGAAGTCGTTGAAGAGCGTTTCCCCGATCGGGTTGAAGCGTTCCAGCATCTGCTCGCCAATGCCGTAGCGCACGGCGGAAACGCCATATTGAAGACTCTGCCATACGGGCCAGATCGCCATCGCGACGAAGGCTAGCAGAACGGCGTTTCGGAAATGGGGATGGCCGGCCTCCAGCAAGGAAGCACGCGCGCGTTGCCTGTCGGCCAGCGCTAGATAGCCGAGAATGACCGCGGAAAACGCAAGCCCGACAGGGGCCTTCTGCAGTGCGCCGAGGAAGACGGCCAGCGCCCAGAGATACCAGACCCTAGGTCGGTCGAGCGCGACAATGAGCACCGTCACCGCCAGCAATGCAAACCATGCCGCGCCGCTGTCGAGCATCGCCGTGATCGAATATTGCCAGAACCTCCCGGAAACCGTCAGGATCAACGGCGGAAACACAGCCGCAATCGGCCTGTCGGGCAGCAGGTAGCGCGTCAGGAAGTAGACATTTAGAAGGATCAGCACCGAAAAAATGAAGGATGGCAGCTTGATGGCGTAGAAGACATCGCCCTGCAGGGCGATCAGCAGCGCCCCAAGCCAATATTGAAGCGGCGGCTTGGCGAAGGAGGGTAGATTGCCCGTGTAGACTGTGGCGAAATCGCCCATTACCGAGAAAGCATTGGTGCGATCGAGCGTCAGATATTCGTCTCCCGGCGATATCCCGGTGGAAGCCAGATAGCCGTAATAATGGAACGAAAAGAAGAGGATGATCGCCGCGGCAAGGCAAAGCGAGACAAGTGCTTCTGCAGATCGGGCAGTCAAGGCAGCCTGTTCCGCACGCATTTGTCAGCCTTCACGATCATGATGGAGGATGCATATGCGTGCCCCGTTCCGTCGCAGAACAAGGCCCGCCGGTTGAACTAGATATTTGGAAACAGAGGCATCGGCAACCCGTTCGCCCTCCTTGCGGATCGGGCGTTCGGGGCAGGTTGAGCCAATTAGGCGGGATGGCCGGACCGGTTGAGGGCCGATGCCAGAACGGCCAGGAGGTTATTGCCGGCGCCGGCTGCTCGTCGAGGCGCGCTCGACGATGCGGCAGGCCAGTTCCACCCGGCGCGGAACGATGCCCGGCCCGGTCACATGATCGCGCAGCAGATCGAGCGCCGCCGCGCCGATCTCGCGCATCGGCATCTGGATCGCGGTCAGCGGCGGATTGTGGAAGGCGGCTTGCGGCAGCCCGTCCATCCCCACGACGGAAACGTCTTGTGGAACGCGCACGCCGCGCGCGGCAAGGCCCATCATCGCACCGACGGCGAGGCTGTCGCCGGCGGCCAGGACGGCGGTGAAGTCAAGCCCGCCTTCGCCGATCCGCTTTTCCAGCGCCGCGGCGGCCAGCTCGGGCAACCAGTCATCCACTTCCAGGGTCAGTTTCGCCAGCTCCGCCGGGTCGGAAATGCCGATGCGATCGGACCAGCCCTCGTAACGCCGTTCGATCGTCCGCCGTCCGCGCCGCATCAGGAAGAGAATGCGCTCATGGCCCAGTTCGCGCAGATAGCCGGTTGCCAGAGCTGCCGCGGCGCGGTTGCACGGCGCGATGCTGGAAAGGCGCATCGACGGGTCGTCGCCATTGACCAGCACGATGGGCTTCGCATAGCCGCGGGTGGGCGCAAGCATGTCTTCGTCGTCGAGGGTCAGAAACAGCAGTCCCGCGACTTCGGGATCGGCCAGGGCCTCGTCCAGGACCGCGCGCCCCTGCGCCGCGTCGGCGATCGATCGCGTCGCGACCTCCATCGCCAGGACGGTGGCGCGCTCGGAAATGCCTTCCAGGACA
>JAUIBM010000665.1 GCA_030428345.1 Alphaproteobacteria bacterium
GATCCTTGCCCATTCTACTCGGGCAAGCTGCATGTCCATGTCTGGTGCTTCATTGGGCACGAACAGGGTCGGGATCGCACCAAGGATGTGCTCATGGAAAGAATTGTAACCGGCGACGGAAACCGCGGCATCGAAAGCGCGCGAAAAAGCGAAGGCCGGGATGAGTGACTGCCGGCGGTAGCGTGCATGCCCGACGAATCCGGATTGCTCCGCCGCGGAAAGTGGCGATGCCAATTCCAGAACAAACACGTCGTCGTGGGCAAGCAGGCTTTCAACTACCGCCCCACGCACGTCACTCAGATCGTAATTGGCCTGCGAGCCCAGCATGATGGCGACGACGGTGTGCTCGGGCGACAGGCCCAGCGCTTTCCGCGCCTCGACAGCTGACATGCGCGCATCGGGATGGATCGCCAGCACCGGACCGACCTGCAAGGTAGAGTCTCGCCGTTCGGCGGTGGGGCCGCAATCGAACTCGCCGGCCAGTTCACCGGGTTCGATAATCGCGTCGAAGCAGGTTTCGAGATCGAGAAAGGACCGATGCGTCTCGCGCCACATCGCCCTTCGCACCCAGATCTTGAACATCGAAGGGAACTGCTCAAGCGCATTGGCGACACCGCCGAATACAGCCGTTGCGTCATAGGCGAAGACGGCAGGCCGATGGGCGGCCAGGATCTCGAAGAGCTCCTCGCCGAGCGCGACATTCCATTCACGTGCACCGATGTCCGCGTAGGCATGATGGGTGAGGAAATGCGTCAGGTATCCCTTTTCGCGTACAGCGGACGCCGAATGCGACATGGTGGCGAACACCGACTGGATCGGTTCGGGCAGACGATCGGCGATTGCGATCTGCTGCATGACATGGCCGAGGCCAATTCCGTTCGAAGAGGCAAACAGCACAGTTCGCTTGTCGAGCCTGGCGAAGGAAGCGCTATCGCCGTACCAATTGGTGTCCCTGTTGCTTGCCGGCACACCAAGGCGCTCAAGCCTGGAGGCGTAAAGTTGTGCCGCCTTGGTGACCGTGACGAAGGCGCGGGCCTTCTCGGCCTGCTCTGCGTAGTCCTCCGGCGTCTGCACGAAATGGTCTATCACATCCCTCACGTCGCTGATCTCGGAGTAAACGGCGGCCTCGCCGAAGGAACTGGCAAAATAGGGCGGCAGGATCACGACCAAGCCGGTCGCCAAAGCCTCAAGCACATTGCGGCCGAAAGCCTCCGACCATTCATCACTATGGTAGTAGACATAGAAATCGAGCGTCCTCAGGAACTCCGACACTCCTTCGAAAGAGAATTCCTCCTGCGACCAGCCAGCCGGGATGTGACCGTAATAATCTTCCAGATACTTGCCGCCACCCAGAATGCGCACACGATAGCGATCAGGATCATCGGGATAGGCAAGCAGCGCGTCTTCAAGCTTGTTCGGCCATTTCAGACCATCCGGACGCGCATGGCGGCCGATGACGACGGGGTATATGGGGGACGCGGCCTCGCGGCGCGGCCATGCATCGATGTCGATGACGTTGTC
>JAUIBM010000128.1 GCA_030428345.1 Alphaproteobacteria bacterium
GTCAGCCGCCTGAACGACGCGATCCTGATGACCCGCGAGTTGGTCAAGCAGCGCTGGGAAGGCATGGGCATCCTGTCGACCGGGCCGGGCTGGTACGAGAAGCAGTATCTGCAGGCGCGCGGCCAGGCTGTTGGGTGCGTGATTCATGGGGCCTCTCCTCGTTCGGATCGGAAGGCGAGCGCTGCTCAGACGTGCTCGCCGCCGTTGATGTGGACCTCGGTGCCGGTGACATAGCTCGCCTGGCCGGAGGCGAGAAACGTCACCATCGCGGCGATCTCCTGCGGGCGCGCCATGCGTCCCATCGGAATGCGGGCGATGGCGCGGGTCCGCGCCTCCTCCTCGCTGACGCCGGCCAGGCGCGAATCGGCGGCCAGGCCCTCGGCTACCCGGTCGGTCTCGGTGAGGCCGGGATTGACCGCGACGATCCGCACCCCGCGCCCGGCATAGGCGGCAGCCATCCCGGCGGTGACCAGCATCAGCGCGGCATTGGCCGCGCCGCCCGGCATGTGCACCGGCGAGGCCGCCTTGCCGCCATTGCCGAGGACATTGACGATCACGCCCTGGCGGCGCTCCGCCATGCGCTTGACCGCAGGGTCGATGAGATTGACATAGGTGAAGAACTTGGCGTCCATCGCCGCGCGATAGGCGCCCGGGTCGAGATCGTCCGGCGGCGTGCGGCGCGCGGCGCCCGCGCTGTTGACCAGAATATCGACCGGCCCCAGCCGCGCCTCGATCTCCTCGAGCGCGCGCAGCGCCTCGCCCGCATCGGCCAGATCGGCGCAGACGCCGATGGCTCCCGGCAGTTCCGCCAGCGCCGCGCTCATATTGGCCGTCGAGCGCGAGACGAGGGCGATGCGCGCCCCTTCGGCAGACAGCGCGTGCGCGCAGGCCAGGCCGATGCCCTTCGAGCCCCCCGCGATCAGCGCGAGCTTGCCGGAAATTCCCAGATCCATGATTCTCTCCTCAACCCAGCCTTCCCTGCCGCTTCAGCTCGGCCCAGGTGTCGTCCAGCGTCTTGTGCGTAAGCGCGATCAATTCGTCCGCCTCCTCATGACTGAGCGTGAGCGGCGGCGACAGGATGAGCGAATCGCGCACCGCGCGCATTACCAGTCCGTTGGCGAAGGAAAAATCGCGCGCCAGCGTGCCGACCGAGCCGACCGGGGAGAAGCGCTTCGTCGTGTCCGATTTGTCGGGAACCAGTTCCAGCGCCCCCAGCAGGCCCTTCATGCGCGCCTCGCCGACAAGCGGATGCTCGCCCAGCGCCAGCCAGCGCTCGGCCAGATACGGCCCGATGTCGGTGCGCACGCGCTCCACCAGCTTCTCGCGCCTGATGATCTCCAGATTGGCGATCGCCGCCGCGCAGCAGGCCGGATGCCCCGAATAGGTGTAGCCGTGGTAGAATTCGCCGCCGCGCTCGTGAAAGACCTTGGCCACCTTGTCGGAGACGACGACCCCGCCGATCGGCAGATAGCCGGAGGAAAGCCCCTTGGCGATGGTCATGAAATCCGGGTCGAGCCCGTAGGTCTGGCAGCCGAACCACTCGCCGGTGCGCCCGAATCCGCAGATCACCTCGTCGCAGATGAACAGGATGTCGCGTTCCTTGAGAATGCGCTTCACTTCGGGCCAGTAGGTCTCGGGCGGAATGATCACGCCGCCCGCGCCCTGGATCGGTTCGGCGATGAAGGCGGCGACATGCTCCTCGCCTATGGCGTCGATCGCGTTTTCGAGCGCCCGCGCCGCATGCCTGCCGAACTGGTCCGGATCCATGTCCTGGCCGGAGCCGAACCAGTAGGGCTGGTCGACATGCACAATGCCGGGAATGGGCAGCCCGCCCTGCGAATGCATCGCCGTCATGCCGCCGAGCGAGGCCGCGCCCATGGTCGAGCCGTGATAGGCGTTGTGGCGGGCGATGACCGTCTTCTTGTGCGGCTTGCCCATCAGGTCCCAATAGGTGCGGACCATGCGCAGGATGGTGTCGTTGGCATCGGAGCCCGACGAGCCGAAGAACACCATGTTCATGCCTTCCGGCGCGATTTCCGCCACCATCTGCGACAGGCGGATCACCGGCTCGTGCGTGGTCTTGAAGAAGGTGTTGTAATAGGCGAGTTCGCTCATCTGGGCGCGGACCGCCTCCACGATCTCGTTGCGGCCATGGCCGACATTGACGCACCACAGCCCCGCCATGCCGTCGAGAATGCGGTTGCCCTCCGAATCCCAGAGCCACACCCCGTCGGCGCGCGCGATCACCCTGCGTTCGGAAAGGGTGAGCGCGCCATGGTCGGTGAAGGGATGCAGGTGATGGGCCGCATCGAGGGCGCGAAGGTCGTCTGTCGACAGATTGTGCAGCATGATCGGGTACCCCGTGGCAAATCCGCTTCGGGCTTAGCCAATGCCCGCACCCTTGGCAATGTTTGCCGCCGATCGCGCCCCCATCCCACCTTGTCCCGTCTTGTCTGGCACTGCCCCGCCCGGTCCCGTCGCGCTTGGCATCGCATGGACGCGGCGATACATTCGGCGCCGGACAAGGCCTTGCGAAGGAACATCGCTTGAACAACCAGACTGCCGGCTCGCGCGCGCCGGCCGGGCCCGCCGCCGCGGAGCTGGACGAGGGAAGCCGGTTTCTGGCCGACAATCCCGACATCGAATCCGTCGACCTGCTGATCAGCGATCTGAACGGCGTCATGCGCGGCAAATGGGCGCCGGCCGAATCGCTGAAAAAGGTGGTGCAGCCGGGCATCAATCTGCCGCTGTCGCTGTTCGGCCTCGATATCTGGGGCCGCGAGGTGGAGGCGACCAATCTGCATGTGGAAACCGGCGACCGCGACGGGTTCTGCCGGGCGATTCCCGGTCGCATCGCGCGCGCGCCATGGGCGGCGCGGCCTACCGCGCAGGCCTTTCTCAGCATGTATACCGAGACGGGAATGCCGTTTCACGCCGATCCGCGCAATGCGCTGGCCGCGGTCGTCGAGCGGTTTTCGCAGGCCGGGCTCACCCCGGTGGCGGCCTTCGAACTGGAATTCTATCTGGTCGACCCGGCCCAGTTCCAGAAGAACGGCCGCATGTCGCTCGACCACGGCAACGGCCCCGACCCGCAGAACATGTATTCGCTGGCCGAATTGCGCGGCCAGAACGATCTGTTCGCCGAGATTCGCGCGGCGGCGATCGAGCAGGACCTGCCCATCGACACGATCATCAAGGAGGCGGCGCCCGGACAGTTCGAGGTCAATCTCAAGCACCGGCCCGATGCGCTGGCCGCGGCCGATGACGCGGTACTGCTGCGCCGGCTGATTTCCGAATGCGCACATCGCTCGGGACTGCGGGCGACCTTCATGGCCAAGCCCTTCCTGGAATGGCCGGGCAATGGCATGCATGTCCATGCCAGCCTGCTGGACCGCGATGGCGTCAACATCTTCTCGCTGCCGGGCGGGCGGGATTGTCTCGGCCATGCCGCGGCCGGCCTTCTGGAGACCATGCGCGACTGCCTGTTGCTCTTCATTCCCGGCTTCAACGGCTATCGCCGGCTGCAGCCTGGCTCCTATGCGCCGACGCGGATTGCCTGGGGCTGGAACAACCGTTCCGTCGCCGTGCGCGTGCCGGCCTCCGACGAGGCGGCGCTGCGGCTGGAGCACCGGCTTTCCGGGGCGGACGCGAACCCCTATCTGGTGATGGCCGGCGTTCTGGGCGGGATGCTGGAAGGGCTGGAGGCCGGAAAGGCCCCGCCGCCGCCTGTGGAGGGCAGCGCCTATGCGGTGCCGCTGCCGCAGCTTTCCGACGACATGGACGACGCGATCGCCGATTTCGAGCGGTCCGACTTCATCCGCCGCCTTCTGGGCGCGGAATTGAGGCACATCTTCGCCGAGGTGAAGAAGGTCGAGCTCGCCGCGTTCGACAACGAGATCACGCCGCTGGAGCGCTCGACCTATCTGTGAGGCGGGCCGAGCCGTTTCACGCCGGTTCTGCGTGAATGGTCACTTTGCTCTCGTAGAAGGCGGCAAGGCCGGCCAGTTCCAGCAATTCGTCATAAGGGGTCTCATAGGCCCACAGGGCGTTGTCGATCTCGTGATCGCCGACCACGATGTTCCAATAGCTTGCGATTCCCTTGAACGGGCACCGCGTGGCGTGGGACGAACGGGCGAGGCGGTCCCCGTCGATATCCTCGATCGGGACATAGTAGACCGGCGGATGATTGGTCTCCTGCACCATCATGGCGTGGGTCGTCTCGGCGATCCTCGCGCCGTCGACCTCGACGATCACGCGGCCGGCATAGGGCAGGACCTTGACTTCGTGTTCGGGATGGACGGCGAAGCCGGGCGCCGGATTGGCCGCAGCTGAAAGATCGGACATGACATTCGCCTCCTGTGCAATGGCTGTCGTCCGGCGCAATTTACCAGCCAGTACCGGGCGGCGCAAACGCCAAACCGGCCTTGCGACAACCACGCCACCGCCCCGCGGGGTTTCCCGCCAATGGACTCGGCCTGCAAATTCTGGCAGGTGAAAGCCTGGCAAGGACACGGGAAATGGGCGCGAAGCAGCTCGACATCAAGATTTGCGGCCTCAGCGGGGCGGACGGCGTCAATGCCGCGCTGGCCGGCGGGGCGACGCATGTCGGGTTCATCTTCTTCGCCCCGAGCCCGCGAAACGTTTCGCCGCATCAGGCCGGGGAACTGGCCATGCTGGCGCAGGGCAGGGCGCTGAGCGTGGCGGTCACCGTCGACGCGGCCGATGCGGAGATCGACGCCATCGTGGCGCAGATGAAGCCGGATTGGCTGCAATTGCATGGCGGGGAAAGCCCGGCGAGGCTGCGCCAGCTGAAGGCGCGATACCGTATCCCGGTCATGAAGGCGCTGGCGATCCGCGAGGCGGGCGATCTGGCGGCGATCCGGCCCTATGTCGGGGTCGCCGACCGCTTTCTTTTCGACGCCAAGCCGCCAAAGGGCGCCGAACTGCCGGGCGGCAATGGCGTCAGCTTCGACTGGAAGCTTCTGGCCGGTCTTGACCGCGGCATCGACTACATGCTTTCGGGTGGCGTGAATACCGCCAATGTGGGCGAGGCGATCCTGAGCACGCGGGGGAGCGGCGTCGACATATCCTCCGGGGTGGAATCGGCGCCGGGCGTCAAGGACGTCAGGCGGATCGGTGAGTTCCTCGCCGCGGCGAAGCAGGCAGAGCTAGACAAACAAGCACAGCAGGACAGGGCGGCAGCCCTGAGCGGGGCGCAAGCGTGACCAAGGCAATCGAACCTAATTCCTTCAAGACCGGACCGGACGAGAACGGTCACTTCGGCGTTTTCGGCGGCCGCTACGTGGCCGAGACGCTGATGCCGCTGATCCTGGAACTGGAGGGAGCGTACAAGGCCGCCAAGAACGATCCGGCCTTTCATGCCGAGCTCGATTCGCTCCACAAGCACTATACCGGCCGGCCCTCGCCGCTCTATTACGCCGAGCGGCTGACGCAGCATCTGGGCGGCGCGAAAATCTATTTCAAGCGCGACGAGCTGAACCACACCGGCAGCCACAAGATCAACAATTGCCTGGGCCAGATCCTGCTGGCGCGGCGCATGGGCAAGACGCGCATCATCGCCGAGACCGGCGCGGGCCAGCACGGCGTAGCCTCGGCGACGGTCGCCGCGCGCTTCGGCTATCCCTGCGTCGTCTACATGGGCAAGACCGATGTCGAGCGGCAATCGCCCAATGTCTTCCGCATGAAGCTTCTGGGCGCGCAGATCGTGCCGGTGACTGCCGGCGCGGGCACGCTCAAGGACGCGATGAACGAGGCGCTGCGCGACTGGGTCACCAATGTCGAGGACACCTATTACCTGATCGGCACCGCCGCCGGCCCGCATCCCTATCCCGAGCTGGTGCGCGATTTCCAGTCGGTGATCGGCAAGGAGGCCAAGGCGCAGATGCTGGAGGCCGAAGGCCGCCTGCCCGACATGCTGGTCGCGGCCGTGGGCGGCGGATCGAACGCGATCGGCCTGTTCCATCCGTTCCTCGACGACAAGGACGTGCGCATCGTCGGCGTCGAGGCGGGCGGGCACGGCCTCGACGGCGAGGAACATTGCGCCTCGCTCACCGCCGGCAGGCCAGGCGTGCTGCATGGCAACCGCACCTATCTGCTGCAGGATGGCGATGGCCAGATCAAGGAAGGCCATTCGATCTCGGCCGGCCTCGACTATCCCGGCATCGGGCCCGAGCATTCCTGGCTGAAGGAAAGTGGCCGGGTCGAATATGTGCCTATCATGGACGAGGAGGCGCTCGCCGCCTTCCAGCTCCTGTGCAGGATCGAGGGAATCATCCCGGCGCTGGAGCCCAGCCATGCGCTGGCCGAGGTGATCAAGCGCGCCCCCGCCATGGGCAAGGACCAGATCATCGTGATGAATCTGTGCGGCCGCGGCGACAAGGACATCTTCACCGTAGGCAAGATCCTGGGCGTGGAACTCTGATCGCACTCCGGGCCGCCGGGCCTGGCGGGCCGTGACATGCTTGTTGTCCATCGTGTATGGGATGGTCGTTCAGATCCAGGCAGACGAAGCGAAAGCTGAAACCCAATGACCACACGCATCGACACACGCTTCGCGGAATTGAAGGCCGAAGGCCGGCCCGCGCTGGTGACCTTCATCACCGCCGGCGATCCCGATACCGCCACCTCGCTGGAAATCATGAAGGCGCTGCCGGGCGCGGGCGCCGACCTGATCGAGCTCGGCATGCCGTTTTCCGATCCGATGGCCGACGGCCCTGCGGTGCAGAAGGCCGGCCAGCGGGCTCTGGCGGCCGGTCAGACCCAGGCGAAGACGCTTGAAATGGTCCGCGAATTCCGCAAGGACGACGAGACCACGCCGATCGTCCTGATGGGCTATTACAACCCGATCTATATCTACGGTAACGAACGCTTCCTCGCCGACGCGAAGGCGGCCGGCGTCGACGGGCTGATCATTGTCGATCTGCCGCCGGAGGAAGACGAGGAACTGTGCCTGCCGGCGATCAGGGCCGGGCTCAATTTCATCCGTCTGGCCGCGCCGACGACCGACGACAAGCGCCTGCCGCGCGTCCTGGCGAACACCTCGGGCTTCGTCTACTACGTCTCGATTACCGGCATTACCGGTTCGGCGACGCCGGATCCGCAGAAGGTCGGCGCGATGGTTGCCCGGATCAAGAGCAAGACCGATCTGCCGGTGGCAGTGGGCTTCGGCGTCAAGAATGCCGAGCATGCGCGCGCCATCGGCTCCGTCGCGGACGGCGTGGTGGTGGGTTCGGCGATCGTCCAGGCGATCGAGACCTCGCTCGCCGAGGGACGGGCGACGCCGCAGACGGTCGGAGCGGTCACCGCTCTGGTGCGCGAACTGGCCGCGGGGGTGCGGGCCTCGCGCGCGGCCAGCGCCGCCTGACGGGCGCCGCCTGACGGGCCTGAAGCCAATGGGTCGCATTGCCGCCACAACGGCTTGCGAGGAGAGGACATAGCC
>JAUIBM010000129.1 GCA_030428345.1 Alphaproteobacteria bacterium
CGCCCGCTCCTTCGTGCCCGGCGGTCTTGGCGGCTGGGTCATCTACAACAAGCGCGACCCGCTGGCGCCGCTGGAACTGACGATCGAGGCGGACGAGCGCATCGGCGCCGATGGATCGGTGGTCAAGGGGCTCGACGAAGAGCAACTGCGCCGCGACATGCGGGTGCTGCAGCAGGGCAATATCGAGGCGCTGACGGTGAGCCTGTTCAACGCCTACGCCAATGGCGTGCACGAGCGCCGCATCCGCGACATCGCCGCCGAGATGCTGCCCGGCATTCCCGTGTCGATCTCCTCGGAGGTCATGCCGGAAATGTACGAATACGAGCGCACCGAGACGACGGTGGTCAATTCCTACATCCGCCCGGTCGTCTCCAAATATGTCGAGAACCTGCATGGGGAACTCGACCGGCGCATGAATGGCGTACGCCTGCAGATCCTGCGGTCGGACGGCGGGCTTTCCTCGGCCGAGGGCGCGAAGGCGGCCCCGGTCAATCTGCTGATGTCGGGCCCGGCCGGCGGCGTCGCCGGAGCGATCTGGATCGCGCGGCAATCCGGATATGAGGATCTGCTGACCTTCGACATGGGCGGCACCTCCACCGACGTGGCGCTGATCCAGAAGGGCGTGGCGCAGAAGCGGCGCGAGACGCGCGTCGCCGACGTCACCGTGCGCGCGCCCTCCGTCGACGTGCGCACCGTGGGCGCGGGCGGCGGCTCGATCGCCTATTCGCCGCAATTGACCAAGGCGCTGCGCGTCGGACCGAAATCGGCCGGCGCCGATCCGGGACCGGCCGCCTATGGCAATGGCGGCGTCGAGCCGACCGTCACCGACGCCAATATCGTGCTCGGATACCTGCCGGCGCAGGCGCGCCTGGGCGGCGACATGTCGATGGATGTGGGCCTCGCCGAAAAGGCGGTGCAGACCGTCGCCGACGCGCTCGGCCTGCCGGTCAAGCGCGCCGCGGAGGGCATTTACGACATCGTCAACGAGAACATGTTCGGCGCCCTGCGCCTCGTCTCGGTGGAACAGGGGTTCGATCCGCGCAATTTCGCGCTCGTCGCGTTCGGCGGCGCCGGTCCCCTGCACGCCAATGCGTTGGGCAAGCTGATGGGCTCCTGGCCGGTGATCGTGCCGCCGGGACCCGGCGTGCTGTGCGCTTCCGGCGACGCCACGACCCGTCTGCGCGATGAATCCTCGCGCACCATGGTCGTGCGCTTCGAGGCGACCAATGACGGCGAGATCGAGAAGATGCTCGAGGAACTCGCCGCGCAGGCGACGCAGAGCCTTTCGGCGGAAGGCGTTTCGGCCGCCGATCTGAGCATCGAATACGAACTGGACCTGCGATATGCCGGCCAGGGCGCATCGCTCGGCGTCAGCCTTTCGCCGGAGACCTTCCGCAGCGAGGGGCTGAAGGGCGTCGCCCGGCGCTTCGACGAACTGCACGAGCAGATGTTCACCTTCAATCTCGACCAGCCGCACGAACTGGTGAATCTGCGCGCCATCGTCCAGGGGCGCGAGACCATGGTTTCGGCCCGCAAGCTGGAACAGGGCGACGGCGATCCTTCGCGCGCCGTCTCGGCCAGCACCACCGTCTTCGTCGGCGGCAAGGACATGCCGGCCAACATCTATGCGCGCGACAAGCTGCGGGCGGGCGACCGGATCGCCGGGCCCGCCATCGTCACCGAGATGGACTCCACCACCCTCATTTTGCCGGACCATCATGCGGAGGTCGACCTCGTCGGCAGCCTGCTGATCCGCCCGAACCACTGACGCCACCGCAAGGGGAGCAATCCGATGCCGGCCAAGATCATTCAACCCAATCCCACGCCCTTCGCCCTGGTGGATGTCGAACCGATCACGCTCGACATTATCGAGAACGCGCTGCGCAATGCGCGCACCGAGATGGACGCGGTGCTGTTCCGCACCGCCATGTCGCCGGGCATCCGCGAGCAGCACGACGCCTTTCCCATGATCGCCAATTCCGAAGGCAAGATGGTGGTCGGGCAGTTCGGCTCCTTCATCTGGGGCTTCACGCAGGGCTATAGCGGGGAAATCGAGGAGGGCGACGTCTTCCTCACCAACGACCCCTATTCGTGCAACGGCGCTATCAGCCATCTCAATGACTGGCTGACGATGAAGCCGATCTTCCGCGACGGCCGCCTGGTGGCCTGGTCGGCGATGTTCGGCCATCTGACCGATGTCGGCGGCCGCGTGCCGGGCAGCCTGCCCACCGACGCGCACATGATCTACGAGGAAGGAATCCAGATCCCGCCGGTCAAGATCTTCAAGAAGGGCGAGATCAACAAGGAGGTGCTCGACCTCCTGCTACGCAACACCCGCACCGAGGAATGGAACCGCTCGGACTTCAACGCCATCGTCGCGGCGCTGCGCCTGGCGGAGCGGCGCGTGCACGAGATCTGCGACCGGTTCGGCGACGACGTGTTCTATTCGGCCATGCAGAACATGCTGGATCGCAACTACACCGCGATGAAGGCGATCATCCACATGGTCATCCCGGAATCCTCGAACAAGTTCTATTTCGAGGACTATATCGACGATGACGGCATCGGCATGGGCCCCTACAAGGTGGCCTGCAGCCTGTGGCGCGAGGGCGATGTCGCGATCTTCGACTTCGAGGGCACCGATCCGCAATCGGTCAGCTCGGTGAACTTCCTCCTCAACGAGGAGATGTTCAAGATGTTCCTGGGCGCGTTCACCATCAATTTGTTCGACCCGCAGATCCTGTTCAATGACGGCTTCTACCCGCTGGTCGACGTGCGCATTCCCTCCGGCACCATTCTCAAGCCGAAGCGGCCGGCGGCGCTGTCCTGCCGCACCCACATGCTGGGGCGCATCTTCGACATCATGGGCGGACTGCTCGGCCAGGGCGCGCCCGACGCGCTCAACGCGGCCGGCTTCTCCGACAGCCCGCATTTCATGTATTCGGGCTACAACAAGGACGGGGAATGGTACCAGCTCTACCAGATCGGCTTTGGCGGCATTCCCGGACGCCCGGTCGGCGACGGGCCGGACGGCCATTCGCTGTGGCCGGCCTTCATGAACGTGCCGAACGAATTCCTGGAAGCCTATTTCCCGCTGCGCATCGTCACCTATGAGACGATCCCGGATTCGGGCGGCGCGGGCCTGCATCGCGGCGGCAACGGCGTCTCGCTCGGCTACCAGTTCCTGGAGCCGGGAGAGATTTCGATCCATGACGACCGGTGGCTGACGCATCCCTGGGGCGTCAATGGCGGCGAGCCCGGATCGCGCTCGACCAAGCTGCTCGAACGCGCCGACGGAACGAAGGAGCACCTCCCTTCGAAATGCGACAAGATCAAGGTGCAGCCGGGCGACATCCTGCATTTCAACACCTGGGGCGGCGGCGGCTGGGGCGATCCCTTCAAGCGCGAGCCGGCCAAGGTCTCGATGGATGCGCGGCGCGGCCTCATCACGCAGGACGGGGCGCGCGCCTATGGCGTCGTCCTGCGCTCCGATTTCAGCGTCGATGAGGGCGCCACGCATGAACTGCGCCAGCGCATGAGCGCCGAACGCGGCGATGTGCAGATGTTCGACCGGGGCGGCACGATCGAGGAGCTGAAGGCGCGCTGCAAGGCGGACACCCATCTCGATCCGCCGTCGGCGCCGATCTTCCAGAAATGGATGGAACGCGCCCCGGCGCAGGCCGCCGAATAGGCCGCGCCTTGTCTGGCGGGCAGGAAGCGTCCGGCGACGCGGAGCGAACGACAGCGGACCCGGTCGACGCCGGGACGCTGAAGGCCGATCTCGACCGGGTGCTTGACACGATCGCGGCGGGCGGCGTCGCCATTGTCGGCCTCGATGTCGCCTATGCCGTGGTGGCGGCGCGCGAGAGCGGCATCCGCCGTATCTTCGCCGCCAAGCAGCGCTCATGGGAAAAGCCGTCCGGCATGTTCGCCGATGCGGGATTGTCGCGCGAGATCCACATCATGGACGACGACCGGCACGCCATGGTCGACACGCTGGTCGGCGAGGTCGGGCTGCCGTTCTCGGTGGTCGCGCCGTTCCGGGCCGACCACCCGCTATTCGCCGGGGTGGAGCCCTTCGTGCTCGGCTCCTCCTCAAAGGCCGGCACGCTCGACATGCTGATCAATGCCGGCCAGATGCATGACGCCATCGCGCGCGGCAGCCGCGAGCGCGGCTTTCCCGTGTTCGGCTCCTCGGCCAATACCTCCCTCGCCGGCTCCAAATACCGCTATGACGACATCGAGCCGGCGGTGCGCGAGGCGGCGGATTTTCATGTCGACCACGGCCGCTCGCGCTACGCCAATGCGCAGGGCCGCTCCAGCACCATCATCGATTTTCGCGATTTCACGGTCATTCGGGTCGGGGTTTGCTTTGACCGGCTGGCGGCGGAGTTCGCGCAGCGCTTCGACACCGAGCTGACAATCACCGAAAGGACAGCGCGATGACCAATGCCTATGACGCCGCCGGCTACCGGGCCGACCAGCGGATCGGGTTCGGCGAAAAGGCCGGCGTGGTGGTGGTGGATTTCCAGACGGCGTTCACCGATCCGGCCTTCCCGCTCGGGCGCAGCCAGATGATCCATGGCGCTGTCGCCAATACCGCGACGCTGCTGAAGGCGGCGCGCGCGGTCAATGCGCCGGTCGCCAATGTCTATACCGCCTATACGAGCGCGCGCGACGCGCCCTATTGGAAGGTGCCGACCGTGGTCAACGAGTTCCACCACGGCAAGCCGGGCATGGAGCTCGATCCGCGCATCTACGAGCCGGGCTACGACGCGATCTTCTGCAAGACCGGGCCTTCCGTCTTCTTCCAGACTTCCGTCGTGCAGTACCTGATCAAGGAGCGGGTCGACACGGTGTTCGTCGTAGGCTGCACGACCTCGGGCTGCGTGCGCGCCAGCGTCATCGACGCCTTTTCCTACGGCTTCCGCGTCATGGTGCCCGAACCGTGCGTCGGCGACATGGACGAGGGACCGCATCGCGACAATCTGCGCGATGTCGGGCGGCGCTATGCCGACATCCTGGACATGGAGGAGGCGCTCGGATACTTCGCCGGGCTGGAAGCCAGGCTCAGCTGAACAGCCGGCCCAGCAGGCTCGGCCGGCGTTCGCCCGCCGCATCGACGCTGGTCTGCAGCAGGTCGAGCGTGCGCGCCAGCAGCCGGTCGCGCTCGGCGATTTCCTGCTTGTAGGCCTCGCTGTCGCGATAGGCCGCCTCCAGCGCATCCATGGAACGCGCCAGCATGGCGTCATAGCGGGCAAGGGTCTCTTCAAATTCGGGAGAGAGCGCGCCACCGCCGGCGGGCGCCGCCTGCTCGCGCATTTCCACCGAGCGATCCAGAAGGTCGAGCGCGCGCTGCAGCTTGCGTTCCAGTTCGGCGTTCTCCTGGACCCGGGCCTCGCCGCTGGCGATCGCCTGGTCCAGCAGATCGAGCGCCCGGTCGAGCGCGCGCGCCAGCCTTTCCGATTCCCCGGCCGCGGGCTGCGACTGCTGGTCGGCGACCGCGGCATAGCGCTCCAGCAGCGCGAACTGGCGCTCGAGCAAGGCCTCCAGATCGGCGATTACCGCTTCGCTGCGGGTCAGGCGTCCGCGCAGCCATCGAACCTGGTCGGGTTCGTGCTGGCCATCGCGGGCATGGTCGGACTGCGTCATGCGAACTCCGTTCCCCGCCGGCAGAATTGCCGCGGACGCCGAATACGCGTTTGTTTCTTCGAACATGGTGACCGAACATGGTTGAAAAAGGGTAACGGCGCTGGGCCGGATGGATCGCAATGCATGCCGAGATTGCCAAGACCTGCCGCCGGGAGTAGGTTTGTCCGGACAACTTCGGATGTTTATCTATCGCAGGAACGGTTAACGCATGGTGGACCGCGTCGAAATCATCGAGGTATCCGCGCGCGACGGAATCCAGAACGAGCGCACTTTGCTGAGCCTCGAGGACAAGCTGGAGCTGATCTCGCGGGCGGTGGCCGCCGGGGCGCGCCGGCTGGAGGTGACCAGCTTCGTCAATCCGGCGCGCGTGCCGCAAATGGCCGACGCCGACGCGCTGGTGCCGGCCCTGCCGCGCGGCAACGGCGTCAGCCATATCGGCCTGGTGCTGAACGAGCGCGGCCTGGAGCGGGCGATCGCGGCCGGGGTGGACGAGATCAATTTCGTCGTCGTCGCCACTGAGACCTTCAACCGCCGCAACCAGGGCGTTCCGGTCGCCGCAACGCTGGAGGCATGGGCCCGCGTCGCAAGGCTGGCGCAGGAGAACGGCATCCTGGCGGGCGTCACCATCGGGGCCAGTTTCGGCTGTCCCTTCGAGGGAGAGGTTTCGGTTGCCCGCGTCGTCGAGCTCGCCCTGGCGGTCGCCGAGGCCGGGCCGCACGAGATCGCGCTCGCCGACACGATCGGCGCGGCGGCGCCCAGCGATGTGCGCCGCAAGATCGCGGCGGTCGCAGCCGCGGCGCCCGAGATCGCATTGCGCTGCCATTTCCACAACACCCGCAATACCGGCCTGGCCAATGCCGTGGCGGCGGTGGAGGCGGGCGTTTCGCGGCTGGATTCCTCGATCGGCGGCGTCGGCGGCTGCCCCTTCGCGCCAGCCGCCACCGGAAACATCCCCACCGAGGATCTGGTCTACATGCTGGAGCGCATGGGCATCGCCACGGGCATGGATCTCGATGCGTTGATCGAGACGGCGCATTGGCTGGGCGGCAAGCTGGGCATCGCACCGCCCGGAATGCTGCAGCGGGCGGGCAGGTTCCCGCCACCGCCGCCGGAGGCAGGCGCGCACGCCGCGGCGGGCTGAGCCGCGCGGCAAATCGGACGCAAGCCGGCGGCAGGAGCGCGACGCGGTTCGCGGCCCGGTTCGCGCCATGATGGCTTGCGAATGGTGCGCGGCGAGGAGGACAGGCACGTGCAGCAAGGCGCGCATGGGGACGGAGACTCGGACGCTCTTGCGCCCGATGACGCTCCGTCATATCGGGTAGGCATGGAAACGTCTCACTTGAATGTCGCGGAAAGCCGGCCCGCAGCCAATGGCGCCGGCGATGAAGCGCCGCGCTATCAGCAGATTTTCGTCGCGCTCAGGGACAGCATCGCGCAGGGCCGCTATCGCATCGGCGACAACCTGCCGACCGAGGTCGAGTTGTGCGAGCAGTTCGGCGTCAGCCGATACACGGTGCGCGAGGCGCTGCGCCGCCTGGTCGAGCAGGGCATGCTCGCCCGCCGGCAGGGATCGGGCAGCGAAGTCATTTCGGCCGAGCCAGGCCAGGGCTTCGTCCATCACGTGCGCTCGCTGGCCGATCTGTTCCAGTATGCGCTCGACACCCATCTCGATATCCGCACGATCCGCACGATCCGGCTGCCGGCCAGGATCGCGGCGGCGGAAACCGGCACGCCCAGGGTCACGGCCCGGGTGACGGCGCGCAGGTCGGCGAAACGCACCCGCACCGTCACCGTGCGCCCGGC
>JAUIBM010000130.1 GCA_030428345.1 Alphaproteobacteria bacterium
CTTCGGCCATTTCGCACATGGTGATGGATGGCGGCGGGCGCATTGCGGCAGTGGCGGTGACCGCCGAGAAGATGGATTCGATCACCCCTTGCGGCGGTTGCAGGCAGCGCCTGGCAGAGTTCGGCTCGCCCGAGACGCTCGTCCATCTGTGCGACCGCACCGGCATCGTGGAAACCGTGACGCTGGGTGATCTGCTTCCCAGGACCTTCGCGCTGGAGCCCGGCAAGTGACCTCCGCCGTTGAAACCCTCGCGGTCGCGCTCGGCGACCTGCAGCCGCGCACCGCGGTGGTGCTCGGCTCCGGCCTTGGCGGACTTGCCGAGGCCCTGAGCGACCGGATCGTCGTGCCTTTCGCCCAATTGCCGGGCTTTCCCCATTCCGGCGTCTCGGGCCATGCCGGCGAAATCGTCGCCGGCCGGCTTTCCGGCGTGCCGGTGATCCTGCTTTCGGGGCGGGTGCACTACTACGAGAAGGGCGATCCCGCCGCCATGCGCACGCCGCTCGAAACGCTGAAGGCGGTCGGCGTCGAACGGGTGATCCTCACCAATTCCGCCGGCTCGCTGATGCCTGAAATCCCGCCCGGCTCGGTCATGATGATCACCGACCACATCAACTGGTCGGGAATGAACCCGCTGATCGGCGAGGCGAGCGACGCCCGATTTGTGGGCATGACCAGCGCCTATGACGAGGCGACGATGCGGGATGCGCGCGCCGCCGCGGCTCAAAGCGGCGTCGAACTCGCCGAGGGAGTCTATATGTGGTTCTCCGGCCCCAGCTTCGAGACCCCGGCCGAAATCCGCGCCGCACGCACGCTGGGCGCCGATGCGGTCGGCATGTCGACTGTGCCCGAGGTCATTCTTTCCCGGTTTCTGGGCCTGCGATGCGCGGCGTTCTCGGTCATCACCAATTTGGCCGCCGGCATGACCGGTGCGGAACTGAGCCACGGCGAGACCAAGGAAGTCGCACCGCAGGGCGGGGCGAAGCTTGCGCGGCTGCTGGCCGCCCTGTTCGAGCGCGAAAAGGCGCAATAAGGGAGGAATGATGGATACCGGCAATCCGCGCGAGGTCGCCCTCACGGCGATCTCGCTGCTCGACCTGACCAATCTCAACGATGACTGCACGCCCGCCGACATCGAGGCGCTGTGCGCCCGCGCGCAGACACCGCACGGCAATGCCGCGGCGATCTGCATCTGGCCGCGTTTCGTCTCCCAGGCGGCGAAGCTGCTGGCGGGAACCGGCATTCGCATCGCCACGGTGGTGAATTTCCCCTGCGGCGATCTGGAAACGGACGAGGTTGTGGCCGAGACGCGGCAGGCGATCGAGGACGGCGCGGACGAGATCGACATGGTGCTGGACTATCGCGCCTTCATGGCCGGCGAGCGGGTCAAGGTCGCCGACCAGATGGCGGCGGTGCGCGCCGCCTGCGCCGACCCGGTCTTGCTGAAGGTGATCCTGGAGACCGGCGTCCTGGAGGACGAAGACGTCATCCGCGCCGCCTGCGGTCTTGCGATTTCCGCGGGGGCCGACTTCCTCAAGACCTCCACCGGCAAGGTGGAGGTCAACGCGACGCCCGAGGCCGCCCGCATCCTGCTCGGCGCGATCCGACAGAGCGGCAGGCCGATCGGCTTCAAGGCTGCCGGCGGCATCCGCACGACGCAGGACGCCGCGCTCTATCTGCGCCTGGCCGACGAGATCATGGGCGAGGGCTGGTTAGGCCCGCGGACCTTCCGCTTCGGCGCTTCGGGCGTGTTGACCAATCTGCTGGCGACGCTTGACGGCGACGCGGAAACCGGGGGCTCGGGCTACTGATGCTGCCGCAGGAAACCATTCGCAGGAAACGCGACCGCCAGCCGCTGGATGCCGCCGAAATCGCCGATTTCGTCGCCGGCGTCACCGATGGCCGGGTCGCCGAAGGGCAGGTCGCCGCATTCGCCATGGCGGTGTTTCTCAACGGAATGAGCCGCGGCGAAGCCGTGGCGCTGACCCTTGCGATGCGCGATTCGGGCGATGTGCTCGACTGGTCGCATCTGGGGCCGGCTGTCGTCGACAAGCATTCGACCGGCGGTGTGGGAGACAATGTCTCGCTGATGCTGGCGCCGGCGATCGCGGCCTGCGGCGGCTACGTTCCGATGATCTCCGGCAGGGGCCTCGGC
This sequence comes from Alphaproteobacteria bacterium, assembly GCA_030428345.1. GTDB lineage: Bacteria > Pseudomonadota > Alphaproteobacteria > Rhizobiales > Rhizobiaceae > BOKV01. Next base: position 2,153 of record JAUIBM010000130.1, read on the forward strand.
CATACCGGCGGCACGCTCGACAAGTTCGATTCGATCCCCGGTTACGACACCGCTCCGGACAATGCGCTGTTCCGCAAGGTCGTGGATTCGGTTGGCTGCGCCATCATCGGCCAGACCGGCAATCTGGCGCCCGCAGACAAGCGCATCTATTCGATCCGCGACGTCACGGCGACCGTGGAGAGCGTGCCGCTGATCACCGCCTCGATCCTGTCAAAGAAGCTCGCCGCGGGTCTCAAGGGGCTGGTGCTCGACGTGAAGGTGGGCTCTGGCGCGTTCATGGATTCGATCGACAAGGCGCGCGAACTGGCGGTGAGCCTGGTCGAGGTGGCGAACGGAGCAGGCCTCAACACCACGGCGCTGCTGACCGACATGGATCATCCCCTCGCCTCGGCCGCCGGCAATGCGGTCGAGATCGCCAATGCGGTCGATTTCCTGACCGGCAGGCATGTCGACCGGCGGCTGCACGACGTCACGGTGGCGCTTGGCGCCGAAATGCTGGTCGCAGGCGGCCTTGCGAGCGATGTCGAAGCCGGGTCCCGCGCCATGGCCGAAGCCTTTTCCAGCGGCCGCGCCGCGGAAAAATTCGGCGCGATGGTCGCCGGCCTTGGCGGCCCGGCCGACTTCGTCGAGAAGCATGAGCGCTATCTGGAGCGCCCGCCGCTGACCATCACGGTGGAGGCGCCGCCGGAATTGCGGGAGCGCTGCGCCGGCAATCTTGCCTTCGACACCCGCGCTATCGGCCTGGCGGTGATCGAGCTTGGCGGCGGCCGCACCCGACCGCAGGACCCGGTCGATCACGCGGTGGGCATTGTCGGGATCGCGGATCGCGACTGGGATGGCGTCTCGCCGGTCTGCCGCATCCTCGCCCGCGACGAAGCGAGCGCCGAAAGGGCAAGGGCGCGCGTGCTGGGCGCGATGCGCCGGGGACGCGGCGCGCCGCCGGCAGTCCTGGAGCGGGTAGGCGCTACTGCGTGAGCACCAGCGTGCCGCGGTCGACCTCGTAGCGCCGCAGCTTGCGCAGAAAGCTCATCCCCAGCAGCGTCGTCGACAGCGCGTCGTCATGCCCGATCGTCGCCTCGACATTGCGGACCCGAACCCGGCCGATCTCGACTTCGTCGATCGTGGCGGAGGCGACGCGGGCGACGCCGTTGGCCGTGTTCACGGCATATTTGAAATCGGAGGGAGCGAGCCGGATCCCCAGACGACGCGCGGTCGATTCGTTCATCGCGACCATGGTCGCGCCGGTATCCACCAGCACGTTGACGGGAGCCCCGTTCAGCCGCGCCTCCACCCGGAAATGCCCGCCGCGTCCCGCCGCGATGCGGACGCTCCGTCCGCTGCTTGAGCGGTCCGGGGAAGTCCTGCTCTCCGCGCGCGCGATTTCCGGGCGGCTGGCCTGGGGCTGTTCCTGCGCCTCGCGCTGCGCACGGCTGCGCTCGGCGATGTCCTGCAGGATCGCCGGCCCGTAGGTCGCGAAGCTGATGAACGAAATTGCGATGAGTGCGTAGCGCCACACGATGCCGGCTCCCTCTTGGCTGGAGCCGAACATAGGGGCGCAAGGCAAACACTGCCTTTCCCGCCGTCCCGCGGCCGGGAAAAACGCCGACAAGGGTTAGCAAAGGGTGAAACGCACCGCTATTTCGTGCCGTACATGCGATCGCCGGCATCCCCGAGGCCGGGCACGATATAGCCCTTGTCGTTGAGATGACTGTCGATCGCAGCGGTGAAGATCGGCACGTCGGGATGGGCGGCGTTGAAGCGCTTGATGCCTTCCGGCGCGGCGAGCAGGCACAGGAAACGCAAATTGGTGGCCCCGCGCCGCTTCAGCCTGTCGACCGCGGCAATGGCGGAATTGGCGGTCGCCAGCATCGGGTCGACCACAATCACCAGCCGGTCGCCCAGGTCCTGGGGCGCCTTGAAGTAGTATTCGACCGCCTCCAGCGTGTCGTGGTCGCGGTACAGGCCGATATGGGCGACGCGCGCCGCCGGCACCAGATCAAGCATGCCTTCCAGCAGGCCGTTGCCGGCGCGCAGGACGGAGGCGAATACCAGCTTCTTGCCTTCCAGCGTCGGCGCTTCCATCGGCACGAGCGGGGTTTCGATCCGCGTCGTGGTCAGTTCCAGGTCGCGCGTTACCTCATAGCACAGCAGAAGCGATATCTCGCGCAGCAGACGCCGGAAGCTGGCGGTCGAGGTCTCCTTGTTGCGCATGATGGTGAGCTTGTGCTGCACCAGCGGATGGTCGACAAGCGTCGCCTTGGCCGGCGTTGCGCCTGCCGCCTTTTTTTCTTCGCTCATGCTCGCTCCAAACGCCTTGCTGATTTCGATCAACCTATGCCCTCGACAGGGCATTTCTCAAGCAGCGCGGCCCGGGTTTCCCCATCTATGAACGCCGCCTCGATGGCTGTGCGGGTAAATCCTACCAGTTCCGCCCGATCATATCCCCATTCGCGCTTCGCGACGTCATATTCGCGGCCCAGCGACGTATGGAAATGCGGCGGATCGTCGGAATTGAGCGTCATGCGGCATCCGGCGCGCTGCAGCGCCGGAAAGGAGTGCGCGGCGAAGGACGGGAACACGCCGAGCGCGATGTTGGAAACCGGGCAGGCTTCCAGCACGACGCCTTCGGCGGCGATGCGTTCGACCAGCTTCGGGTTCTCGATGGCGCGCACGCCATGGCCGATGCGCGAGGGCCTGATGTGGTCGAGCGCCGCCTCGACGCTTTCCCACCCGAGCAGTTCGCCGGCATGCACCGTGATCCCGAGGCCTGCCTCGCGGGCGATGTCGAAGGCGCGTGCGAAGTCTCGCGGATGGTGCATGCGTTCATCGCCCGCCATGCCGAAACCGGTAATCAGGGGATGGTCGAGGGCAATGGCGGTGCGCGCCGCGCGCTCCACGGCCTGCGGACCCATATGGCGCAAGCCAGTCGGGATCATTCGCGATTCGATCCCGCTGCTCGCCTTGGCGCGCAACATCCCTTCCGCCAGGCCGTCGACATAGGCTTGCGCGGAGAGACCCGCTTCAGCGGCGTGATCGGTGGAGATGAAGAATTCCGAATAGATCGCGCCCTCGCCGGCAAGCGAGTCGAGATAGGTCTGCGACAGCGCCGCATAGTCTTCCTGCGTGCGAAACAACGCCGCCGCGCCGTCATAGGCCGCCAGGAACGAGGTGAAATCGTGCCAGACATAGCCATTTTCGGCCGAGAGGAAGCCGGAGACATCCACGCCGTATTTGCGCGCCTGCGAGAAGACCAGATCCGGCATCGCCGCACCCTCGATGTGGCAATGAATTTCCGCATTGGGAATGCCTGCCGTCATCGCCCCTCTCCCAGCATGGAGGCGCCGTTCGGTCCGGGATCGATACCCAGATGGTCCGCGATGCTGGCGCCGATATCGGCGAAGGTCGCGCGCGTTCCGGCATCGCGCGGAGCAATGTCCGGCGACCAGAGGAGAACGGGAACCTGCTCGCGCGTGTGATCGGTGCCGGTCCAGGTCGGGTCGTTGCCATGGTCGGCGGTGATCGCCAAAAGATCGCCCGGCCGCATGCCGGCCATCAATTCCGGCAGGCCGGCGTCGAAGGTCTCGAGCGCGGCCGCATAGCCGGGTACGTCCCGCCGGTGGCCGTAAAGCTGGTCGAAATCGACAAAATTGGTGAAGGAAAGGCCGCCATCCGGCAAGTCGCCGATGGCGCCCAGGGTCGCCTGCCGCAGCGCTTCATTGCCATTGGCCTTGCGCACATCGGTCGTGCCGCTATGGGCGAAAATGTCGTCGATCTTGCCAATCGCGACGACCGCCCTGCCAGCGGCCTTGGCGCGGTCCAGCAAGGTCGGCTCGGGCGGCAGCACGGCATAATCCTTGCGGTTTCCGGTGCGCGTGAAATCCGCCGGGCTTTCGCCTACGAAGGGCCGCGCGATCACCCTGCCGATCTTGTAGGGGTCGACCAGCCGGCGAACGGTCTCGCAAAATGCGTAGAGCCGTTCGAGACCGAAATGGGTCTCATGCGCGGCGATCTGGAAAACCGAATCCGACGAGGTGTAGCAGATCGGCTTGCCGGTGCTGATGTGTTCCTCGCCCAGTTCGGCGATGATCATCGTGCCCGATGCGTGCTTGTCGCCCAGAATGCCGGGCATGCCGCCTTCGCGGATCACCGCCCGGGTCAGCTCGGCCGGAAAGGTGGGAATCGTATTGGGGAAATAGCCCCAGTCGAAGGTCACGGGAGCGCCCGCGATTTCCCAATGTCCCGATGGCGTGTCCTTGCCCTTCGAGGTTTCGCAGGCGCTGGCCCAAATGCCGGTGGGGCGGATGTCCGGGGAAAAGCCGGCCGGCAATTCACCCGAGGCGTTTCTGGCCGCGAAACCCAGTCCCAACCGCTCGAGATTGGGCAGTCTGAGCGGACCGGCGCGCAGCCCCTCGCGGTCGCCGCGACCATCGGCGCATGCCGCCGCAATATGGCCCAGCGTATCCGCGCCGGCGTCGCCATACTCCGCGGCATCGGGCGCAGCGCCGACTCCGACCGAATCGAGAACGAACAGGAATGCCCTTGGCATGGCGGTGTTGTTTCCTCCCAATATGGCGGGCGAGCTTATCCGGATGCACCCGGGCGCGCCAGTTGTCCGCAGCAATGTCCGGCGTGGATTTGATTTGGCCGCATTGCCGGCTAGAAAGGCAGGAGCGATGTACTGCCATCCTGCCACAGGCAGCGCAATAGTGTGGGAAATCCGATGAAGCGCCTTCGCCTTCTTGCCGCGGCGGTCCTGTGTCTCGTGTCCGCCTCGCCGGGCCTTGCAGCCGATTGGCGCTCCGAGCTCGGCACGTTCCGCGTCGGCCTTGTCGCCATGGGCGAGCCCGGCGCTGCGGCGGTGCGCGCCGAGCCGTTTCGCCTGGCGCTGGCGGAACAATTGGGCGTGCCGGTCGAGATCGTGCCGATGCGCGACTATCCGGCGCTGATCGACGCGGCGACGCGTTACCATGTTGAATATGCGGTATTTTCCGCCAGCGCCTTTGCGGCCGCCTTTGCGATGTGCGAATGCGTCGAGCCGATGGCGATCGCCAATTCGGGCGACGGGACCGGCAGCTTCAAGGAAGTGCTGATCGCCCGCCAGGGCGGACCTGCGGGCGTCGCGGCGCTGGCGGGGAAGAAGGTCGCCCGGCTTTCCGGCCCGGCCCTTGGCGGTGCGTTGCTGGCCGAAAACGAGCTCAAGGCCGAGGGCCTCGATCTCGACGGAGCAGCGGTGGCGTTCGACGATTCCGATGCGGCGGAGGCCGGGGTCGCCGACGATTGGACCCCGCCGATC
>JAUIBM010000131.1 GCA_030428345.1 Alphaproteobacteria bacterium
CCAGATCAACGGGCTTGAGGTGACGATCACGCTGCGCGAAGGCGTGACCTTCAGCAATGGCGAGGCCTTCAACGCCGAAGTCGCCGCGGCGAACATCAATCGCGGCGTGAAGCTCGGGATCATCGAGGGCCTGAAGACGGTCGAAGGCGCCGAGGCCGTGGACGCGAACACCTTCAAGATCAAGCTGAAGGAACCCGATCCCGCGATCATCGACAGTCTTTGCTACACCGGGGGCATGATGCTCGCGCCGGCGGCCATGGCCGATGCCGCGATCGACCGCAATCCGATCGGCACAGGTCCGTATGTCCTGTCCAAGGAGATGTCCCGCGAGGGCGAAGTGCAGGTCTATCTGCCGAACCCGACCTATTGGGACAAGGACAAGATCGGCCTGAAGCGCTACGAAGTGCTCGAGATTCCCGATGACACCGCCCGCCTCAACGCCTTGAAGACCGGCGAGATCGACGCGGGGAACTGGTTGTCCAATCCGCAATCGGCGCTTATCGACCGCGCGCCGAACCTCAAGCTGATCCGTAATGTCGGCGGCCTGAACTACCACGTCATCATCTCGGATCGCGATGGCACGATCGTGCCGGCGTTCGCCGATCCGCTGGTGCGCAAGGCGATGGCGTTTTCCATCAACCGATCGGCCTTCAACAAGGCCATCCAGTTCGGTCTGGCCGTGGAGTCCTTCCAGCCCTACGGCAAGGGAAGCTGGGCCTATGACCCCGACCTCGAAGGTGTGTACGCGTTCGATCTGGAAAAGGCGCGAGCTTTGATGAAGCAGTCGAAGTTCCCGGACGGGTTCACCTTCGACATGCCGTCGATCCCGATCTATCAGTCGCGCCTGGAAGCACTGGCCGGCTTCTTCAAGGAAATCGGCATCACCATGAACATCGTTCCGGTGGAGCCCGGCACGCTGGCGCGGCGCAGCCGCACCACCGATTTCCCGGCGACCAACCTCGTCTGGAACACCAATAATGACCCGAAGTTCCTGGCGCTCCGCTATATCTATGAGAACGCGGCCTACAATCCCTTCAAGGTGAAGCCGAGCGAGGAAATGCTGTCGCTCGCCGAGGCGGGGCTGCAGTCGCCGGACATCGAGGTGCGAGGCCCGATCTACAAGAAGATGGCGGCGCAACTGGCCGAAGAGGCATTCCTGATCTTCGTCACCAACGCTCCGATCCTGATCGGCGTGACTGACGCGACGGCGAACAATCCGACCGTCGTCTATCGCTATGGCGAAGATTCGATCAATCTGCGTGGCCTGAAGGCCAACGACTGATCGAAGGACTGCCATGCTGAGGCTCGTTCTCCAGCGCCTGCTGGCGCTGGTTCCATTGCTGTTCATCGTATCGGTGCTGACGTTTTCGTTCACCTCGCTGCTGCCGAGCGATCCCGTGGACCTGATCCTCGGGGATAACGGCACGCAGGAACAGTACGAGATGCTGCGCGAGAGGCTGGGGCTCAACGAGCCCCTCGTCTCGCGCTATCTCGACTGGCTCGGCAAGGCGGTTCAGGGCGACCTCGGCAGTTCCTTCTTCAACAGCGTCAGCGTGACGGGGGCCGTGATGCAGCGGCTTCCCGTCACGCTCTCGCTGACAGCCATGTCGGCGCTGATCGCCATCATTGTCGGCGTCGCCGCCGGCGTGGCGGCGGCGCTCCGCCCGCAATCATGGGTCGACAGGGTCGCGACCATCGGCGCGACATTCGGTCAGGCGGTGCCGAACTTCTGGTTCGGTCTCATTCTGGTGGCCATCTTCGCGGTCAATTTGCGCTGGTTCCCGGCAATCGGCTTTACCCCCCTTCTGGAATCGCCATGGCAATGGCTGCGCAGCGTGACATTGCCTTCCCTCGCGCTCGGGCTCTCCTCCAGCGCCGCCGTGGCGCGGCAGGTGCGCTCGGCCATGGTCGGCGTGCTGCAGCAGGACTATATCCGCGCCGCCCGCGCCCAGGGCCTCTCGGCCCGGCGGATCATCATCCGCCACGCGCTGACCAACGCCATGGTGCCGGTCGTCGCTATCATGTCCTTCCAGATCACCGTGCTGCTCGGCGGCGCGCTGATCGTCGAGCAGGTATTCGCAATCAACGGTCTGGGGACGCTCGCCATTGCGGCGGTCCGCCAGCAGGACATTCCCATGCTCCAGGGCCTCGTGCTCGTGATGGTCGGCCTCGTCGTCTCCGTGCAGCTGATCACGGACATCCTCTACGGCCTGCTCAACCCCAAGGCGCGCCCATCGTGACCGCCAGAACAACCACCCATCGCGCGAGGCCACGCCGCCTCGCCCTTCCAAGCGCGTCCCAAGTCATCACCGGCGCCGCCATCGCCGTGCTGGTGGCGCTCGCCTTCATGGCGATCTTCGCGGACTGGATCGTGCCCTACGATCCCCTGCGCCAGAACCTGATCCAGTCCCTTCAGCCGCCCTCCGCGCAGCACTGGCTAGGCACGGACGATCTGGGCCGCGACGTGCTCAGCCGGCTGATCTATGGCTGCCGCATCGCGGTGCTCGCCGCCGCCGAGGCGACCGGCCTCGCGGTGCTTCTCGGGGTGCCGCTGGGCCTGTTCGTCGGCTATCGCGGCGGCTGGTGGGACTGGTGCGTGATGCGCTTCGTGGAGGCGATCGTGTCGATCCCCGGCATCATGGTCGCCATCGTCATCATCGCCATCCTGGGCGCCGGCCTGCACAAGGCCATGATCGCTCTGGGCATCCTGTATTCGACTTCCTTCCTGCGCCTGGCGCGCGGCGTGGTGCTTGCCGAACGCGAGGAAGTCTATGTGCGTTCCGCGCGCGTCATCGGCGCATCCGACGGGCGCATCCTGCTGCGGCATATCTTCCCCAACATCGCGCCGCCGCTCATCGTGCAGATCACGCTCACCGTCGGCGCGGTGCTTCTCGCCGAAGCCGGGCTCAGCTTCATCGGCCTCGGAGTCCAGCCACCCGACGCGAGCTGGGGCACGATGCTCAACACGGCCGCCTCCTATATGGACCTCGACTGGTTCCTGGCCATTCCGCCCGGCATCGCCATCATCGTCACCGTGCTCTCGGTCAACCTGCTTGGCGACGTTATCCGCGATTCGATCGGCCGGGGCATCGCGATCCGGACCGAGCCCTCCACCCCCTCCGTCCGCTTCGCGCCCACCGCCCGCGAGACCGGGCAGAGCGACCAGGCGATCGCACCGGGCCCGGACGACGTGTTGCGCATCGACGGCCTGCAGGTGGTGATCTCGCAGCGCGGCGGCAGCGAGGTGCCCGTCGTCACCGATCTGTCGCTGGCGATCCGCAAGGGCGAAACGCTCGGGCTGGTCGGGGAATCCGGCTGCGGCAAGACGATAACCGGCCTCGCGATCACCGGGCTGATCGGCGCTGGCGGCCGCATCACGCATGGCGCGATCCGGCTCGATGGCGCCGATCTCACGGCCCTTGGCCAGAAGCAGATGGTAAGCGTACGCGGCAACGAAGTGGCGATGGTCTTCCAGGACCCGATCACCAGCCTCAACCCGGCCTTCACCGTGGGCGACCAGATCGCCGAAGTGCTTCAGGCCAAGAAGGGGCTGTCGCGCAAGGACGCCTGGGCGCGCACGATCGAATTGATCGACCGCGTCGGAATTCCGCGACCGGCGTCCCGCGCCAACGCCTATCCGCACGAATTGTCGGGCGGCATGGCGCAGCGCATCGCCATCGCGCGGGCGCTCAGTTGCAATCCGAAGCTGCTCATCGCCGACGAACCAACCACCGCCCTCGACGTAACAGTGCAGCAGGAGATCCTCGATCTGTTTCGCGACCTGCAGGACGAATTCGGCATGGCCATCCTCTTCGTGACGCATGATCTGGCGGTCGCGGCCGACATCTGCGACCGCATTGCCGTGATGTATGCCGGGGAGATTGTCGAAACGGCCACCGTTGACGCCCTCTTTGCGCGGCCGCGCCATCCCTATACCGCGGGCCTGCTCAATGCGACGCCACACGGCTCGGACCACACGCCGCCATTGCCGACGATCAAGGGCAGCGTGCCACGCCCGGGCACCTGGCCGGCGGGCTGCCGGTTCGCCAATCGCTGCGAATTCGTCGAGGAGCGTTGCCTGAGCCGCGTACCGCTCGCCGGCAAGGACACCCGCCTGGTGCGCTGCGTGCGAGCGGACGAATTGCGTCTGGAGACGGGCAGATGAGCGATCAACCGCTTCTGGATATCCGCGAATTGCAGGTCACCTATTGGGGGCGCTCCGGCCTGAGCATGCGCCGCCAGCCCTTCCACGCGGTGAAGGGTGCGACGCTGACGCTCAAGGCCGGCGAAACGCTGGGCCTCGTCGGCGAATCTGGGTCGGGCAAATCCTCGATCGCCAACGCGGTGCTCGGTCTCGTCCCGGCTTCGGCGGGTTCGATCCGCTTCGACGGCGTCGATCTCTCGGCAATGAAAACCCACTATCCTGGTGAAGTGCGCAAGCAGATCCAGGCCGTTTTCCAGGATCCGTTTTCCTCTCTCAATCCGTCGATGACCGTCGAGGACATCGTGAGCGAACCGCTCAGGGTGCACACCGGGATGAATCGCGCCGAAAGGCGCGCGCGCGCGGCCGAACTGCTCGAGATGGTCTCGCTCAGCGCAGAACATCTCAGCCGGCACCCGCATCAGTTTTCCGGGGGACAGCGGCAACGCATCGCGATCGCATCGGCGCTGGCTCTGGAGCCCAAGCTGGTCGTCCTGGACGAACCGGTGAGCGCGCTAGACGTTTCCACGCAAAACCAGATCATCAACCTGCTCTACGAACGACGCGACGCGCTCGGCATCGCCTATCTGCTGATCGCGCACGACCTGGCGCTGGTACATCACATCTCCAATCGGATCGCGGTGATGTATCTCGGCCATATCGTTGAGGAAGGCCCCTCGGACCGGGTCTATTCCGCACCTGCCCATCCCTATACGAAGGCGTTGCTTGATGCGGTCCCCTTGCTCGACCCGGAGAAGCAGAGACTGCGGCGCGCGGCCCGCAAGAGGGCCCCGCCCAACGAGACGCCGCGCGACGTGAGCAGCGGCTGCCCCTACAAGAACCGGTGCCGATGGGCGATGGCGCGCTGCCACTCCGAAGCCCCGCCGATGTTTGCGGTCGAGGGAGGCGGAGCGGCGAGTTGCTTCCTGCTGACCGACCCCGGCAATACCGCGAATAATGACAAGCTGAAGGAAAGCGCTACGCAATGAGCGAACCCGTTTACGCCGGCTCCGGCACCCATAGCATCGTCGAGGCCGATGGCCTCAACATCGAGGGGGCGTCGTTTCAGGTCTATCGCGGCCTCCTGTGTCGCTGGCCGGAAGGCGCTGCGCCCAAAGCATGTGTGATTTTCGGCCACGGGCTGGGAGAAAGCGGGCACAGCTATGCAGAACTTTGCCGGCACTGGGCGGCACATGGCTATCTGGTGATCTGCCCGACCTTTTCCGACTGGATCGAGGCAATCGCGCAAGCGCATCCCGATATCGGCGAGGCGTTGGTGGGATTTGACCCGAAGGACTGGTCGAGCCTGCCTGATGTGGCCCCGAATGTGCTCGCACTGCTGCACCAACCATCCTACTGGCTCGATCGCATCCGCATCATTCGTGAAATCCTCGACAGGATGGACGACATCCTGGCGGCCACCTGCGGCGTACCGGAAGGCCCGATGCCCCTGGTGATCGCGGGACATTCCTTCGGAGCCTATCTTTCGCAGCTTTTCGCCGGCGTGGAGATCGACGTTCCAGACAAGGGACCGACCTCGTTCAAGGATGAAAGATTCCGCGCCGCCATACTGCTCAGCGCGCAAGGCCGCGACCAGCAGGGGCTGCGCGAGGGCTCGTGGGACCCGATGACCGGCCCTGTCCTCAACGTCACGGGCACGCTCGACGGCGGCGCCAAGGGTCAAGACTGGCATTGGAAATGCGAGCCCTACGACCTCGCCCCTCCGGGCGGCAAATATCTCGCGGTGCTGGAAGGCGCGGCCCACAATCTGGGCGGCGTGGCGCGCATCACGAAAAAGGAAAACGATCCCGCCCAGCGCGAGGCAGTGCACCAACTGACCCTCGCCTTCCTCGACGCCTATGCGGCGGACGATCCGGCGGCGCTCGAATGGCTCTCCTCCATCACCGACCGTGTTGGTCGCTGCCCTGTGCTCTTCAAGCGGAAATAGCGGCCCGGCCGGACAGGCGCGACGTCAGGAAATCAGGCGCTTGCGCTGCTTCGCCGGCTTGGCGGCGTCGGCGCGGCAGGCGCATTCGAACGCCTTGAGCGCCCATTGGCGCAGTTCGTCCTCGTCATCCGCCAAGCGCTCGGGCATGTACCAATACCCCATGGAGCGCTCGGTCTTCGTCTTGCGATCGGGATAATGCCATTCCGACATTCCCTCGGAGGCGAAATCCGGCGCGGTGCCGGCATCCGCCTTCAGCGCCACCTGGCCATCGCCCATCATCAAAGCGTACATCAATCCGTCACGAAATACGCCGGCGCCACCGAACATCCGGCGGACGCTGCTGCCCGGCAGGACAGAGAAAAGGTCTTCCAGCCAGGCCGTCTGCTCGCGCGTCACCGCCATGGGGCGTCACCCAGCCGGACCGGAGCGTGATTGCAGCAGTTCCGGCGTCATCTCGGCTGGCGTGAGTTCGACGGATTCACCGCATCCGCAGGCCGATTTCTGGTTGGGATTGTTGAAGACAAAGCCGGTCCGCAGCGTGGTCACCTCGAAATCGAGTTCCGTTCCCAGCAGGAACAGCACCGCCGCGGGCGAAATGTAGACAGTCCCGCCCGGCGTCTCGACGGCGTCCTCGCCGGCCTTCGGCTCATCGACCAGTTCGACCGTATATTCCATTCCGGCGCAGCCGCCATTCTTCACGCCGAGCCGGATGCCGGCGGCGTCAGGCCTGCCTTCAAGAATTTCGCCGACGCGGTTGGCCGCGCGCTCGGTCACGGTAATTACCGAAAAACGTCCCATTTCTCACCTTCCGATCAGGCCCGGTTCAAGGCCAGGCAGACAGTCAATAGATGGATCGATTGGCGCGAGACTGCAAGTGCAATACACGATCACCGCCGCCACAACTGGGGCGTCGCCAATTCGACCAGGTGTCCATCCGGATCGCGAAAATACAGACTCCGGTCACGTACCGAATGCGGCCACCTCATCGTTGACAGGATCGGGACACCGTTAGCTTCAAGATGCGTGCGCCACTTTTCGAAATGCTCGTGCCGAATCGCCAATGCGAAGTGGGCGGGCCCTGAACCATCATGTGGCGGAACGGCGCCGGTCGGGAGTTCTGCGGCTTTCAGCGAAGCGCCACGCAGAAACAGTAGCAGCATGTTAGAGCGGTTTTCGTTCAATCTGGGTTATATCCGCACGATGTGAAGTAGTTGGCGCATTCGTCCGGCTTGAAGATGTCGACGAGTTTGCCGATGAGGCTCCAGAGGCCGGAGACCGTG
>JAUIBM010000132.1 GCA_030428345.1 Alphaproteobacteria bacterium
ATGCCGGGGAGCTTGCGCCTCATCTCCAACAGGCTTCTTGGCATGTGGTAATAGCTCGTCACCACGATCAGCGAGGAGAAATGGTTGCGCCTGGCCCAATCGGCCGCCTGTTCGGCATTGCCGACCGTGTCCAGCGCCGCCTTGTCGATGTCGACGCAGCAGCCGAAGATCTCGGCCTTGGCGCCAATCGCGCGCCGGATCTGGGCCGGCGAGGTGTCGGGGTGAACCCCGCTGATCAGCAGCCTGCCGCCCTTGCCCTGCCGAAGGAGGTCGACGCCGGTTTCAATGCGGGAATGCCCGCCTGTCAGAACGACGATTCCGTCCGCCTTCGGTACATCCGCCTCGTTCGGCGCACGCTCGATCAGCACCACGAAACGGACAAATCCCGCCGCCATCAGCGCCAGCGCAAGAAGGCCGGCAATCGCGAAGGCGCGCAGGAAGCGAACGTGCCCCGCCGCCTTCCTTGCCAGGGGCGGACCGCGCTCCAGGGTCCTGACATTTGCCGTGAAATCGGCCAAAAGACGCCTCATCGCCGGTCTTGCTTATTTTCCAGCCTATTAGGGGAATGCGGCGCGGCCGTGGCAAGCGCTTCATGGTGGTTGCGCCGGATTATTCTTGCAGGAATTGCATCAACGCGGCAAATCCTCAAGGCAAGCAGGGTTCAGGAGCCTTGAATGCGACCATAGGTCTCCAATTGGCTCACCCGGGCCATCACCGTCTGTCGTGAGGTCCCGGCCGCGAGCAGGGCTATTGCCGCCACCACCAGGGCAATCCCGAGATATCCCATCCAGCCGATGGAGAAACTGCCGAACAGGGCGGCAATCTGGTCGCCCTGCGGCGTCGCGCGGCTTATCATCGACCAGACGGCCAGGACGACGAACAGCGCCGCTGCCGCGCCGCCGCCAGCCAGCGCGCCGCGCGCGGCCAACGCCAGGAAATGACGCTGGAACTGGCGCGCGATGAAACGCCCGTCGGCGCCGACGAAATGCAACACCTCGATGATCTCGCGATTTCCCGCCATCGCCCCGCGCGTGGCGAAGACAACGGTGAGAACGGTCGCCGTGAGGACCAGCGCCAGAACCGCCAGTCCCACCGCGATCATGGTCCAGGCCATTGCGGTCAAGCGATCGACCCATGCGCGATGATCGTCGAGGCTGGCGCCGGGCACCTTCGCTTCAAGCGCGGCGCGGATCGCGGCGAAGTCGGGCTTCGCACCGGCCTTGATCGCAACTGTCAGCAGGCGCGGCACCGGCAGTTCCTCGATGTCCAGACCGCTGCCGAGCCAGGGCTCGAGCAGGCGCGCCGTCTGCTTCTTGTCGAGCGCGGTCACCTTTTCAATGCCGTCGAAGCCGGCGACGAGGCGCGCCGCCTCGTCCATGGCTTCCTCCATCGCGCGCTCCTCGAAGGGCTTGATCTGCACGGTCACCTCGCGGGCGATGTCGTTCTGCCAGCGCCCGGCGGTGTCGGATATGCTGATCACGGCTCCCAGCGTGAGGCAGGCAAGAAACGCCATGATGGCGATAACGATCGCGAGCGCCTGGCCGGCAACGCTCTCCCGCGGGACGACGTGGCGTCCGCTGCGCAATTCGTAGCGGATCGCGCCACCGGCGATCGTGTCGCGCTTCGCGGCTTGATCGGGCGCGTCGTCGGGTTTTTCGACAGGATCCGGAAGCGGTTCGTCAGTCATAGATCTGGAGGTGTCCCTCGTTGAGCACCAGGCGGCGGGCGTTGATCTGGTCCATCAGGGTCAGATCATGCGTGGCGATGATCACCGAAGTTCCGGTTCTGTGCAGTTCGACGAACAATCGCAGCAGGCGGCGGGCAAGGGGCGGATCGACATTGCCCGTCGGCTCGTCCGCCAGGAGCACGCTGGGCTGGTCGATCAAGGCCCTTGCGATTGCGGCGCGCTGCTTCTCGCCGCCCGAAAGCACCGGCGGCAGCACGTGCATGCGCTCGCCGAGCCCGACCCAGCGCAGCAGTTCGGTGACGTCGGAGCGGTAACTCGTCTCTTCCTTGCCGCGCACCAGCAGCGGCAAGGCGACATTCTCATAGGTGGTAAGATGGCTGAGCAGGCGAAAATCCTGGAACACCACGCCGACGCGCCGGCGAATCGACGGCATTTCGGTCCGGGTGATTTCCGTGGCGTTCTTTTCGAAGATGCGCACCAGCCCGCGGGTCGGCTTCAGCGCGAGCATCATCAGCCGCAACAGGCTGGTCTTGCCCGCGCCCGAGGGGCCGGTCAGGAATTGAAACGAGTTCGGCGCGACCTGGAATGTCAGATCGCTGAGAACTTCCTGCCCCAGGCCATAGCGCAGGCCGACATTTTCGAAACTGATCAAGACGCGCCCCGGGTTCGGCTCGTGGTTATCCCCGCCAAGTGCACCATGCGTTAAGGATGGTTAACAGTGCATTAAGAACTTGGGTGTAATTTACGGCACCTGCGCAGGAAATTCCGGCCGGAAAATGACTTCCGGCGCTGCGCGACGGAACATGGCCATGCCACTGACTGCTGCAAAGTGCCCCTCTTGCGACTACAGCAACGGAACTGCGGGAAAGCCGGTTGCCTGCGGCGACGGACGAATGCGTTGCGCCGATTGCGGAGCCGAGTGGCGCGAGATCGGTTCCGCCAGCGCGCGCGCGCCGCTGCAGGAGGCTGCCAGCACCCGTCCGCCTTCACCGCGGCGCGGCGCGCCAATGATCGCCGGCCTGCCGAACTTTGTCGCGACACCGCCAGCGGCTCGGGGCGCGCCGGGCCTCCGCTGGCGCGGGGCTCCCGCTTGGTGGCCGCGCCTGACGAGCGCCAGCGCCATGCTTTGGCTCTTCGCCGGACTTGCGGCGTTCTTTCTGATCGGCCAGCCCTTTGCCTATCTTTCGGGCCGGCAATTGCCGTCGATATTCGGCGTAGAGGCAAGACCGGTGGAAATCTCGGCGCTCTCGGCGCGTCAATTGCTGCGGGGCGGGCGAATCGCGGTAAGTGTCGAGGGTCGGATCACAAATCGCTCTGATAGAACCTTGCCGATGAACGCGATCGAAGTGGTGGTAAGCCAGGCGCAAGGACACCGCATCTATGGCTGGAGCCACCGGCCGGCAATCGCCTTTCTCGCACCTGGCCAGTCAATCCGCTTCATGACCGCGCATGGCGAGGTTCCCGAGGCCGCGGCGAGCGTCGAAATCCGGGCCGGCGGCGTGTCAGCTTCCGCCAGACTCTAACCTTTCAGCCTCTAATCACTCTCCAATCATTGGATTTGCAGCATGCCAATCGTTCGAAACAAGAAGATCGAGGTGCTCTACAGCGTCGAGGCGATCGCACGGCGCAATCATGAACTTGCGGAGGAAATCGCACTCGGCGATCTCAGCAATCTGCTGGTCATCTCGATCCTCAAGGGGTCCTTCGTGTTTGCAGCCGATCTCATTCGCGCCCTGCATCGCGCGGGCCTTGCCCCGGAGGTCGAGTTCATCTCGGTGTCGAGCTACGGCGCGGGAACGGAAGCTGGAAAGATCCGGCTGCTGCGCGATGTCGAAACCGATGTGAAGGGTCGCGACATCCTGCTTATCGACGACATCCTGGAATCGGGCAACACGCTCAAGTTCACGCGTGACCTGATGCTCGAGCGTGGGGCGCGCAAGGTGGCGATCGTCGCGCTGCTGGACAAGAGCATGAAGCGCCGCGCGCCGATCTCAGCCGATTATGTGGGCTTCGAATGCCCCGACAAATTCGTTGTCGGATACGGCATGGATGTCGGCCATGCCTTCCGTGAGCTGCCTTTTGTGGGCGTCGTCACCGGAGACGCGTAGAGCCCTTCCAGTCAGAGCGGAACCGGCTTGAGCCGGAAACGCGCCGCAAGCACCGCGATCACTGGGTGTCCAGCAGCCGCTCCAGATAGCGCTTCTCGATCACCGGGCCGTTCGGCTTGCCGAGGCGCTCGCGAATCGCCTCCATGATTTCACGGGCGCGCTGCGCATCGATTTCTCCCGGCACATTGGCGGTGGTGTCCTCATTGAGGCCGCCTTCGCCCTGCTGCCGCCCGAGTGGGTCGGCGCGCTGGCGGTCCTGCCCGGCCTGTCCCTGGCCATTGCGCTGACCGCCCTGCTGGCGGTCGCCCGCCATCTGCTGCATCATCGACTGGACGCCGCGCCTCAGCGCCTCTAGCGCCTGTCCCTGATCGCCGGTCGCCTCGCCCGGTTTGCCCTGACCCAGTTTCTTGCCGGCGTCGCCCATTTCCTTGCCCGCTTCGCCGAATTGTTCGGACGGATCGAGGCCAAGGCTCTCCAGCTGGTCGCCCAACTCCTCGAGCTGCTTGCGCAGCGCTTCCTGCTGCTCCTGCAGCTGCTTGAGCGCATCGGCGAACTGCTCGGGCGTCATCTCACCCTGCTCACCCTGCTTGCCCTGACGGTTCTGCTGGCGCTGCCCTTCCTCGCCCTGCGGATTGCGGCGCTGCATGTCGAAGGTGCGATCCATCAGCTCCTGTTGCTGGCGCATCAGCTCGCTCAGCTTGTCGAGCGCCTGGTTCATGCGATTGCCTTCCTGCTGGCGCTGCTGCTGGTGCCGGCCGGCGCGCAGATTGTCCATCATGCGCTGCATTTCACTCAGGAGTTGGCGGGCCGCATCCTGCGAGCCGGATTTAGCCAGATCCTCGATGCGGTCCATCATGCGCTCCAGATCGCTCTGGCGCAGCGTGCGGTTCATGGCGGAATCGTCGAACGGGGAGGGCGAAGCCGGATTGCGCATCGCCTCCTGCATCAATTGCTCCATGTACTCGTTCATCGCCTGGCGCAGCTCCTGCATCAGGCGTTCGATCTCCTCGGGCGAGGCGCCTTCCTCCAGCGCCTTGCTGAGCTTCTCCTGCGCTTCGCGCAGCTTGCGTTCCGCGTCCGACAGATCGCCGAACTCGATTGCGAGCGCTGTCTCCCAGAGCAGATCGAGCGCGCTGCGCAGCGTGTCGTCATCCCTGGCAGAAACGATGCGCCGCCAGGCGACCTTCATCGCCAGGAATACGCCGGGGGAGCCCAGAAGCTCCTCCGGCGCTGTCAGCACCGCGTCGAGGAGGTCAGCGACGCGATGAGCCTTGTTGGCGTCGAGCGCAAGAATCCTGCGTTGTTCGAGCAGCGCCAGCGCCAGGGGGTTGGTGAAACGGCGACCCGGAAGGATCATCGTGCTGGCTTCGCTTTCGCCCGTCTGGCCCGCGTCGTCGCCGGCCTTGAGGCGGATCGTCACGGAACTGCCAGCCCAGGGATGTGCGGTGACGTCGCGATTGACGCGTGAGCCACCCGATCTGGCGCGCTGGCGCGGCAGTGGCAGGGCGATTTCGGGCGGGCCCACCAGCGGGCGCGCATTCGGCGCCTGCGCGATGTTGGAGGCAATTTCGGCTTGCGCCGATGTGACGCCGTAGTCGTCCTCGACCTCATAGGCCAACTGCAGCGAGCCCGACAGGGCGGCCGAAGGCGCTTCGGAGAAGCGGATCGAAGGCGGCGTGTCGGGTACGATCTCGATGGGCCATTGCCGCACGAGGGCGCCGCCTGAAAGAAATGCGACCGCGCCGGATTCCTCCAGCTTCTGCGAGAACTCTGTTTCCGGTTCGCGCTCGCCGGCCGCGGAAGCCGTCATCGGCGTCTTGTCGTCCGGGTCCCTGGCGAGAGGCGCGATGGCGACATGCTTGTCGCCCTGGCGGAATTCGGCCGCAATCTCGGCCCGCCCGACATAGCGCAGGAACAGTTCGCTGCCCTGGGGCGCCTGGATGGGCGCGTCGCCGGCCAGTTCCTGGCTGCCGCTGAGATAGATCGGCGGCTTGCGCGTGTAGGCGGGAGGATTGATCCAGGCGTCGAGCCTCGTCAGCACCTGTTCGCGGCTGGAGGCGGGGTGGAAGGCGTCGGCGGGTTCTCCCCCGTCCGGGCCCATCGAATAGCCGAAGGCGGCGAATGCAAGGCAGGCCAGTCCCGCGCGCACGGCCCAGGGGTCGGTCCGGTTGGCGTCGGCGGCCGGCACGCCGCCGGTCAGCGTCTCAAGCCGCGCCGCCATGCGCCGGCGATGTTCGTGCCACAACGCATTGGCGAACCTGTCTTCGCCGCCCATCGACAGGGTGTCGTATTGCGCCGCCAGCGGCCTGTCATGGAGGCCGGACGCCGTCTCGACGCGGCGGATGACCGCTTCGCGCTCGGGCCAGGCAAACCGGCGCAGCCCGGCCAGCGCCCAGGCCAATGCCGCTGCGAAGGCGAGCAGCAGGGCGTAGCGCACGGGATCGCTCAAGCCCCGCCAGAGGCCGAGCCAGGATACCGTGAGGAAAACAAGGACGACGCATGCGGCCGGAATGGCGAGCGGCCAGAACCGCTCCCAGGCGATGCCCAGATTGGCGGAAAGCGCCGCCAACCGGTCCCAATGGGCGCGTGGAGCGACGCTTGGTCCGTGGCGGCCAGCTTCGTGGGGCGGTGAATCCGGTCTTGTGCCCTGCGCCATCGAACCTCGTCGCTGGTTGCATGCCGCACGGCGGGATATCCGTCCGGTCAGCAGGAAACTAGCACAGAAAGCGGCGTTTTCGAGGGCGCGGCGAAGCGTTCAGCAAAATGTGAGCGGACGGGCGCCCGTTCGGGCCTCCCCGGCACGCCTTGATCTCAGCCGAGCCAGGGTGGCATGTTGTCGAGACCGATCAGGGCCTGCAGCGTCGGCCGCGGGCGGATCACGTGGAACTCCCCGCCGCGCACCAGCACTTCGGGCACCAGCGGGCGCGTGTTGTAGGTGCCGGCCTGAACCGCGCCATAGGCTCCCGCGCTGCCGATGGCGTAGAGATCGCCAGCCTGCATTTGCGCCATGTCGCGATCGAGCGCGACATAATCGCCCGATTCGCAAACCGGACCGACCAGATCGGCGCGGATGCGCGCCGTGTCCGGCGTCGGCTCGGCGACCGGCATGATCTCATGCCAGGCGTCATAGAGCGTCGGGCGGATCAGGTCGTTCATCGCCGTGTCGCCGATGACGAATGTCTTGCCGCCGCTTTCCTTCACATAAATGACGCTGCCAACCAGGATGCCGGCATTGCCCGCAATCAGCCGCCCCGGCTCGAACATCACCCGACAATCCATGGTCTGTACATGGTTGCGAACCACGGCGGCATAGGCCTGCGGCTCGGGCGGGGGCGTATTGTCGCGTCGATAGGGAATGCCGAGCCCGCCGCCAAGATCGACATGCTCGATGTCATGGCCTTCATTGCGCAAGCTGCGCACCAATTCCCCCAGCCGTGCGAACGCCCGGTCGAACGGCCCAAGTTCGGTGATCTGGCTGCCGATATGCATGTCGATGCCGGTGATGCGGATGCCGGGAAGGGATGCGGCCAGCGCGTAGATCGCATGGGCGTCGTCCCACGGAATGCCGAACTTGTCCTGCTTCCTGCCGGTCGAGATCTTGGCGTGGGTTCCCG